>JAKSIB010000019.1 GCA_024399065.1 Fibrobacter sp.
AATGGAAAAATGTTGTCTAAATAAATTCTACACATAATCCCAAAAACAAAAAAAGTTCCCTGGAGAAATCCAGGGAACCTTTTTTAATTTCAAGCACGTTCGCTAATTACTCGTGGCGCAAGCGCCAAGACCATCGCCTCACCTATGCAGGAGTGCAAACACTCCTGCGCAGGCTTCGGCTCGTTACTTGTTGAAGGAGTCCTTCAGGCCGACGGTGCGGTTGAACACCAGGTGGCCCGGCTTGGAATCGTCGGAATCCAGGCAGAAGTAGCCGAGACGCAGGAACTGGAAGCGGTCTTCCATCTTGGCGTCAGCCAGGCTGGGTTCCAGCTTAGCCTGCTTGATGACCATGGATTCAGGATTCAGGTAGCTGTGCCAATCTTCGCCTTCGGGAACATTGGACGGATCTTCCAGTGTGAACAAATTATCGATGAGGCGGACTTCGGCGTCCACAGCGTGAGCGGCGCTCACCCAATGGATGGTTCCCTTGACCTTGCGGCCATCCGGAGATTCACCACCCTTGGAAGCGGGATCGTATTCGCAGTGGATTACAGTCACCTTGCCGTCAGCATCCTTTTCAACGCTCTTGCAGGTAACGAAATATGCGCCCTTCAAACGGACTTCGCCTTCCGGCTTCAAGCGGAAGTATTTCTTGGGAGGTTCTTCCATGAAGTCGTCAGCTTCAATGTAGAGTTCCTTGCCAAACGGTACCATGCGGGTGCCGGCATTGGGATCGTTGGGGTTGTTTTCAACTTCAACCATTTCCACCTTGCCATCTTCCCAGTTGTCGATGACAACCTTCACCGGATCGATGACAGCCATAACGCGCTTAGCGCTCTGGTTCAATTCTTCACGGATGCAGAAGTAGAGCAAGTTGACGTCCACCATGGATTCAGCCTTGGAGACACCGATACGGCTGCAGAATTCGCGGATGGAGCTAGGAGTAAAGCCACGACGACGGAAGCCGCAGACCGTAGGCATACGGGGGTCATTCCAACCAAGAACAGCCTTGGTTTCCACCAATTCAAGAAGCTTACGCTTACTCATCATGGTGTAGGTCAAGTTCAGGCGGGAGAATTCAATCTGCTGCGGGCGGTTTTCCAAACCAAGTTCGATGAGGAACCAGTCGTACAGCGGACGATGAGCTTCAAATTCCAAAGTACAGATGGAATGGGTAATACCTTCAATCCAGTCGCTAATGGGATGAGCGAAGTCGTACATCGGGTAGATGCACCACTTGTCGCCAGTGCGATGGTGAGCGCAGTGCTTGGTACGGTAGATCACCGGGTCGCGCATGTTCATGTTGGGGCTAGCCAAATCAACTTTTGCACGGAGGCACTTTTCACCGTCAGCATACTTGCCGTCACGCATTTCGCGGAACAGCTTCATATTTTCTTCAACGCTACGATCGCGATACGGAGACGGCTTGGATGGCTTACCAGCGTCGTTACCACGGTATTCCTGCATTTCGTCACGGGTCAGGTCTTCAACGTAAGCCTTGCCCATTTCGATCATCTTTTCTGCAAATGCGTAAATTTGATCGTAGTAGTCGCTAGCGAAGAATTCTTCCTTCCACTGGAAGCCGAGCCACTTCACATCTTCACGGATGGAGTCAACGTATTCAACGTCTTCCTTAGTGGGATTGGTATCATCGAAGCGGAGGTTGGTAAAACCACCAAACTTCTGGGCGGTACCGAAGTTCAGGCAGATAGACTTGGCATGGCCGATGTGGATGTAACCGTTCGGTTCCGGCGGGAAACGAGTAAGCACCTTGTTGCGCTTGCCGGTCTGCAAGTCGTTCACGATAATGTCTTGAATAAAATTCGAAGATTCAGGAATATCCATTTTTTAACCTTTGGCTTTCGGCCTTAATTTTACGCAAGAAATGTAGAAAAATCCCAAATAAAAAGGCCTCCGACGTTCATCGGAGGCCAGCAAAAAGTCTGTTTGCGGACTATTCGTTCCAGAGCCAGGTACTGAGGTAACGTTCTCCTGTATCCGGAAGCAGGGCTACAATACGTTTGCCCTTGTTTTCGGGACGCTTTGCCACGGTAAGCGCACACTCCAAAGCAGCACCGGAAGAAATACCCACAAAAATTCCTTCTTCCGCAGCAGCGGCACGAGCGGCAGTTCCTGCCTTTTCCGTGCTGGTCAGGTAGACTTCATCAATGACCTTCGGATCGTAAATCTTCGGGACAAAGTTTGCACCAATGCCCTGGATCTTATGGGGGCCAGAAACGCCCTTGGAAATCATGGGAGAGTCGTCCGGTTCAATAGCGATTACATACAAATTAGGGTTCTTTTCCTTCAAGTATTTTGCAGTTCCGCTAACGGTGCCGCCAGTACCTGCTGTAGCAATGAAAATATCCACCTTACCATCGGTATCACGCCAAATTTCAGGGCCTGTGGTCTTGTAGTGTGCTTCAGGATTTGCAGGATTCTCAAACTGCTGTGGAATAAAGCTACCCGGATTTGCAGCGGCGATTTCATTAGCCTTTTCAATGCAGCCTGCCATGCCCTTTGCGCCTTCAGTAAGTACAACTTCTGCACCCAGAGACTTAAGCAACATACGACGTTCCATGCTCATGGAGTCCGGCATGGTAAGCACCACCTTGTACCCCTTAACGGCGCCAACATAGGCAAGACCAACACCGGTGTTTCCGCTGGTGGGTTCGATAATCAGGGCGCCAGGTTTCAGCTTACCTTCTTTTTCTGCAGATTCAATCATTTCAAGGGCAACACGATCCTTGGCGCTGCCCAGCGGATTGAACATTTCCAATTTGACATAAACTTCAGCATCACTCTTGTTCATCTTATTGATGCGAACAAGAGGGGTATTTCCAATAGTTTCAAGAATGTTATTATAAATCGGCATAAAAAGTCCTCTGAGGGAAAAATAATAACAATAAATAAGCTACATTACAGGGGTATAAGCTAGGAAGGGATTATTCCATGGAAAGTGCAAGAAAAACAATTAACCAGTTTCTAAAGAATAGCTACACCGAAAAGGAATTGAAATCCGAACTTTTCAAAGCCGGTGTTGCCGCTATGGAAGAAGGCTGGACCTTCATGGACGCAAGTTTCCAACTTGGTGGAAAAGCCAAAGACGAAGGTATGGATCCGGACGAAGTCGAACAGACTCTTCGTCGTGCTTTCGCAGCAGAAAAACGTTCTGAAAGACCTGAACCCGCACCTTCCGCTGCTCCAGCACAGCAGCCCGCAGCCCAACAGCAGGCCGAAGCCCCCACAATAGCCATGCCGGTCATTTCCCCGCTTTCCGCCGGAATGATTTCCATGGAACAAATGTTGGCTCTTGGTCTGGATACCCAGTCCCTGGAATTGTTGCAGAACTTCAAGATTGACCCGGAAGCTCTTTCCATTCCTTGGCCCGCCGCAGACTGGCGTAAGGACTTGGCAAAGCTCCTGGAAGCCACCTTCGAACCAGATGAAACCATCGAATTCAAGGTTTCCAACACCCCCACTAGCACAGAAGAACTTGTTTCCAACATCGTCGGACAGGATGACTCCATCAAGAAGATCATGAAGAGCCTGGATAGTCCCGAAGGCGCTCTTCTCTGCATCAACGCTACCAAGGGTGGCGAAGAAGCAACCGACGAAAGCTGGCATTACCGTTACGTCGTTATCGACAACCCCAAGATGTCCTTGGCCAAGCAGTTGGCTTACTACAAGGCATTGAACCTCCCCTGCGCCGCCTTGGTGAACACCGGTGCAAACTCCGTGCAGGCCTGGGTCAAGATTCTCGCCAGCGACGAAGAAGAATACAACGAACGCGTTGACTTCCTTTTCAAGACCTTGGATTCCCAGGGTTTCAAGGTGGACTCCTCCAACCGCAATCCGCACATGATGGTCCGTATGCCGGGCGTGCTCCGCGGTGGTAAGCAGCAATACCTGATTGGCCTCGAACAAGGCGCCAAGAACTTCAAGGAATGGCAGGAATGGGTTGAATACTCCCTGGATGGCAAGCCGCTGATTGAACTGGCTAGCGATACGGAAGAAGCCCCGAAGAAAGACCAGTCCATCGTGGAAAACATGCTGCGTACAGGGGAATTCTTCCTGCTCACAGCACCCCCGAAGAGCGGTAAGTCCTTAGCACTCATGGACTTGGGCCTTTCCATCTGCTACGGCGAAGACTGGTTCGGAAACGCAACTTCTTCTAACGACGTCTTGTTCATCAACTTTGAACTTACCAAGTCCGTGTTCCTGAACCGCCTCTACATGCTGGGCGCAAAGAGAGACCTTAACGCAAGTACTCCGAAGTTCGGTTTCTTGAACCTCCGCGGTACGGCACTCTCCCCCATCGAAACCGCCCAGCTTATCGCAAAGAGAATTCAAGGTGCGAAGCGTCTGGAAAACCACGACTACCGCGTAGTGGTCATTGACCCGATTTCCGCAGTGCTCCACAACCCCAAGTCCACCCGACTGAACGGCGCTCCCCACCAGATCTTGATGCAGATGATCGACACAATCATCGCACTCACCGGCTGCGCCGTGGTTTCCACTTGCAACCTGGACGAATACCCGTACCTCGAAGCTCGCGCCGACAGCGTCATGAAGTTGACCCCGGTTGAAGGTAGCTTGAACCAGTACCAGATCAACGGCACCTTCCGTGAATTCCCGAAGATGCTGGCCCGTGAATGTTCCTGGATCTACCCGAGATTCCTGGTCTAATCCCCTAGGCAAACAAATCAGTAGTTTATATGTACAAACAGCCTAAAAAGAATTTTTCTAGTCGTCCTGTAAAATACGACAGACTAAACAGCAGCC
Source organism: Fibrobacter sp. (assembly GCA_024399065.1). Taxonomy (NCBI): domain Bacteria; kingdom Pseudomonadati; phylum Fibrobacterota; class Fibrobacteria; order Fibrobacterales; family Fibrobacteraceae; genus Fibrobacter; species Fibrobacter sp. The sequence continues at coordinate 4,786 of JAKSIB010000019.1, forward strand.
GCGGCTCTCTCGGCCGTAATCTCAGCCGTCTTAACGAAGGCAAAGTCGTTGACAATCAACGAGATAAAGAAGTTCAACCTAAGCCGACAGTCCGTGCTAAGTTGACCTTCGAAGACCTTAAGCAGCAACTCACTGCTTGGGTCTCCACCGAAAAAATCCCTGGAAAAATTCAGGCTTGGTACACCGCCGACGCACAGGCAGAAAACGCCGATTGGCGCATCCTCAAGACCGTTCAAGGCGAACACGAAAAGCTTTCCATTGAAGCTCCTAGCCACGAAATGGAAGCTCCGGAAATCGTCACCAAGATTCTTGAACAGTTGAAGAAGGACCACCTCCGCATTTTCAGCAAGGCTCTTCGTCAGATTTGGTTCCGCGCTGCAGGAAATGGAAGCTACGCACTCCTCGTCCAGGTAAACCTGAAAGGCCGAAACTCCGCACACGGTTACAAAACTTTCATTGACTTCCTGGAACGTAATTGCCCTGAAGTCTGCAGTTGCCATCATATCCAGTGCCTTCCCGACTATTTGTTCGATCCCGCAAGCACCCAGGCCATGAAGGTTGAAGCCAAGGCCGCATTCGGCAACGATTTCATTTCCATCGGTAATTCCGGTTCTTACATGCATGTGCTGGACTGGGCTCCACGAATTCGCGATGTCTGGTATGGCCTCCCCCTCCGCATCGAAAACGCAATCCACCCCAATCCGGAAGACTGTTTCTTTGAATTCTATTCCGGCAGTGGCTACGTCAGCTCCATGCTTGCAAACCAATTCAAGCGAGTGGACGCCATGGATTGCCGCGAATACGCCATGCTTTCTTCCCGAAAGAACGCCCGCGGCCTCATCAGCGAAAACATGCACTTCCATCGCGGCCACGTCGAAGCAGACTTTTTCCCGAAGTTCTTTAACAAGAAGGAAAACGAAGGACGTTGGACTTTCTACTTCAATTTGCCCAATGATGAGACTCTCGCTCCCAGCGTAGAACAGGCCGCAGCACAGGCTCGTCCGGAAAGAATCCTCTTGCAGACCTCCAACCTGGAAGTCGCTGCCAAGGAAATCAAGAGATTCCGTCGTGAAAGCTACATGCTTCGCAAGAGCATCCCCCTCTATCTGGAACCGGGAAGCAACAAGTTTGATATGTTGTTCATCTTTGTGCCCGACAGAGCCGGTATTTTGGGTCAAAATCCCGCTATGATGGCAAAATCCCGCAATGTTCAGCGCCCGCAAGAACGAGTTTCCCGTTCAAATCGCCAAGAACAGCCCCATTTTGCCACTGAAGTACCAACATTTAAGCAAAGAAAAGGTTAAATTTTTTACGAATTAGCCTGTAAGGATTATTATGCGATTTTTCAAAAGTGCTTCCATCTGCCTCGGTTTGACAGCCTTGTTGGCTTCAGCCTATGTCGTCAAGCAGGGTGACACCCTTTGGGACTTGAGTGATGAATTCCTCAAGGATCCGTTCGCATGGCCGGACCTTTGGGAAAACAACCGCCACATTAAGGATCCGCACTGGATTTATCCGGGCGACTCCATCTATCTTGGCGACAGCATTAAGCACGAAGCCGTCTTGCAGGTCGATCCGTCTCGTAAAAAGTATCCTTGCGACGCTGCAGTAGCAGATTCCAACCTTCCGAAGGGCATTACCGCAGCCGGCTGCGATGATGACGGGCGTGACAACGCTTTTGAATCCATGCTCGGTGGTTTGCGCGACATGGACAAAAAAGACAAGAAGAAGAAGCGCGAAGACGACCAGTACAATTATTCCCAGCGTCCCGCTCCGAAGATTTTCAACGGCTACTATCAGATTCTCGCTCCGGAAATCTACACCTTGGATTCTTTGAAGAACGATTCCAACTTTATTTCCATCCGTTCTGCAGAAAAGAAGCAGCCCATCATCCATATGCCGGAACATGAGGTTCTCGTCGGTCTCGGTAAAAAGACCCACACCAATCTCAAGAAGGGCGACCTCATCGAAATTCTTGATGCACAAGCCATTGACGTTCCTGCGAACGGAAACAGAAGTGTAGACAAATACGCTTTGCTCCGTCTTTCTGGTATTGCAAAGATCACCGCAATCGGCGACACTCTTTCTCGTGCTCAGATCGTCCAGAGTTTCCGCGAAATCAAGATTGCACAGTCCAAGGCTCGAGTCAAGATGCCGTTGAATACCATCAACGTTTCTGGCTATACCCAGGAAAAAGCTGTCATGATGGACTCCCTGGCCATGATTAGATACGCAATGGACCCCATGCTTATCATCGGCTCCTATTCCTATGTTTTGATCGACATGGGTGCAGAACAGGGTTATAACACAGGTGACGCAATTGCCGTGTGGGAAGAAGACAAGTCTGATGCAACTATTCCGCCCCACCTTCTCGGCCGAGGAATCATCACAAGATCTGCAAAGAACGAAGCTGCAATCTTGATTATGGAAGTCTATTCCAACAATCGTCGTATCGCAACTGGCCATCGAGTTTCCGTAACCCACCGAGCAAACATCGTCCAGTGATTAGACAACTTTCGATTATTGCAGTCGCAGCATTAGCCTTGCTAATGCTTCTTATGGCAGGGAACCTTGTCATACTGCAATTTCCGCAGTTATCCATCCGAATTCCGTTATAAAGGATAGGCATGCAGGTTTCACGCAACAATCTGCTGTTTATACTTTTGTTTGCGGGGGGCATTATTTTGCCTACCGCAATTTTGGCGTATCTTAGCTTTAGAAACATTCAGAACGAGGTCTATCTAGCACAAAAGAATTTCGACGAAAGTCGAACCGCATTCCAGACAGAGCTTGAAGACGCCGTTTCTAAAGAACAAAAAAAAATATACCAAGAAGCCAAAGGCGCTTCGTTATTCCTGTACGAACAACCACGAGGCCTGCTAGATTTCGGTAACGCGACAGAATTCAAGTCTGTTGACGGAATTGAAGCCATATTCCTTTTCAACAACGGCAATCTCGTTTATCCGGATATTTCATCACGAAACTTTTCAAGTTCCCGAGGATTTCCCTCTAGTATTCCGTCAACTCGAGAACGTAGTTTCTTCCAAGAAGAACAGGAAAATCCGGGCAGCCAGGACAAAATATACCAAAGCAGAGTCGCAAGGACATTCCACCCGTCATCCATCTTTTTCGATTCAAAGGACGACCAGGTACAAAACCTCCTGGGTATGATCCGCTACAACTACCAAAACAAGAAATATGACAGAGCATTGGAACTGCTGGAAATTCTCGAAAAACAGCCACACCAGCAAGGCTACTTGCACATCGACTTAACTCGTTCAGCGAACCTACTTCATTTTGAAATCCTTGTTGCACAAAAAAAGCATCAAGAAGCCCAAGATTACTGTCTACAAATACTTAATCAATTCCTTGAAGACAAAAACATCAAGGACCTGTCCTCATCTAGATTTTTCTTTGAATCCGCATTCACGCAGATTCTTTCCTTTGAAAAGCTTTCCCAAGATAAGCGAGAAGCGTTCTGGAACCTGCGCGAAAACTTCAATCGTCAGCTTGGATACATGGACATTCTTTTCAAACACAAGAATATGTTTGAAGAAATTCTTGAGGATGAAAGATCTGCAAAAGACGGAATTCTGTATAAGCAAGAAGACGACATAACCCTTCTCAAAATGTCTTACCCTTATTTATCGGGTGATCAGAAGGTCATCGCCAAGATTGACACCAAGGCTTACAAGGATCGTCTTCTAAACAAAATGAAAGTTGTTGCTCAGAGTTGGAAAAACATTCCTTTCTCTGTTGTTGACCAGAACGATAATCTCATTTTGGGTAGCATTCCTGACAGTTCTACAATCGTCAGCCAGAATTCATTGACAGACGCAATGAATTGGGAATTTACTCTGTACGAAAAGGACATGCAAGATATCAAGAAAGAATCTCGCCATCGCATGTTCTTGATGTACGGTTTAATGCTTTTCGCCCTCATCGCCGTTATTTTCGGATCAGTCTTTATGTTCCGGTTCATCACACAGGAACGTAGGCTCCTGTCCATGAAAACAAACTTCTTGTCCAGCGTTTCCCACGAACTGAAGACCCCTTTGACATCCATCAAGATGTTTGCGGAAATGATGGCTCGCGGCCGTGTCCAAAAAGTTGAAAAGGTCCAGGAGTATTCAAACCTCATTGGAAAGGAAGCCACTCGACTTGAAAATCTGATTGGAGCCATTCTGAATTACACCCGAATGGAAAACGGAACTACAGCATTTAAATGGGAAAAATTGGACTTTTCCGCCTGTGCCAAAAAAGTATTTGATGCCGTAGAAAGTATCGGTATAGAAAAAGGTCTTGAATTTAGAGCCCATTTTGAGCCTTGCGCATTCGTCATGGGCGACTACACAGCACTTTACAGTTTGTGCCAAAACCTCATCGAAAACGCTATTAAGTATACAAACGCTCCTGGAGAAATAACTATAGACGTTCTCATCGTGGACAATTATGTTGTATTTTCCGTGACAGACACCGGCGTCGGTATTCCGCCTGCTGAACAAAAAAATATATTTAATGATTTTTATAGAGTCGGCGACGAAATGACTAGAAGCACGAAAGGCTCCGGACTGGGTTTGGCAATTGTAAAAAGAGTTGCCAAGACTCATCGCGCCACAATTTCTTTAATCAGCAAACCAGGAAAAGGCTCCACCTTTACTGTACAATTTAAAAAGGCAGAATAGTATGGCAGAGAACTACAAAATTCTGATTGTCGAAGATGAAGAAATCATTCGATTTGGTTTGCAAGACAACTTCGAAATGGAAAACTACACCGTCGAAACTGCGGTCGACGGAGAAGAAGCCATCGAAAAGGCAGACACATTCCTGCCCCATTTGATTCTTTTGGACTTAATGATTCCCAAAAAGAGTGGCTTTGAAGTTTGCCGATACATCAGGAAGAAACATCCCGAATGTCTCATCATCATGCTTACCGCAAAAACAGAAGAAACTAGCAAGGTCGCAGGCCTTGAAATGGGTGCGGACGACTATGTTACAAAGCCGTTCTCCATTCTGGAACTTTTGGCTCGAGTCAAGGCTTTCCTCCGTCGTTATTCGTCTCAACAGATTCCTGCAGAACCGGTACAGTTGCCGGAATGCCTAGACTTCTTCGATATCCATATTGATATCAAAAAATTTGAAGCGACAAAGAATGGCGTTCCTCTAGACTTGACAAACCGTGAATTTCAGGTTATCAAGTACTTCTGGAACCACAAGGGTGAAGTAATCACTCGTGAAGAACTCCTTAAAGAAATTTGGGGCTTCACAGATGAAAACATGCCGTCTACAAGAACAATTGACAACCACATCGTCACTCTGCGTAAAAAGATCGAGGACGACCAGACAAATCCCAAAATCATCATTTCTGTAAGAGGAGCAGGTTACAAACTCGATGTGTAATTCAAAGAACAATTTTTGGATTACAAGAGCCATTTTCACAATGGCGGTTTTCTGCGCATTCTTTACACCGCAAGCAGCGGCAAGCATTATGGAGTCCTCCATTCAAGAGGCCCTCTACCTGTTTGAAATGAAAGGGGAAAAATCCGAAGCTATTCGAATTCTGGAAAAAGTCGCAAATAACGGCGATAACGAAGACAAAGAACAAGCCTATTTCTATCTCGGAAAAATTCAGGAACTGGCAGGCAACAAGACCTCTTCTAGTTTTTACTACCAGCAAAGTCTCTCCAGAACCACTGATGTGGCAAAAGCATATTGGCTCTCGGAACGAGAAGCTGCCATCAACCCGCAACCGGAAAATTTGCAAAAGAAGAGCCTTCCAATAAAAGGCGGAATTGTTGCAATTTACGGAACAAATCCCGCCATCATCCAATTCAAGGACGGCAGCATTCATAAAATTGAAGACGACAAGTTCGTTTCAATTCAGGTTCCACTTCCAAGCGGCGCAAACATTCTTGGAATTAACGCAAAAGGAATTTGGTATCAAAGCGAATTTCAGGACTCCCTCTTCTTCATGTCACTTTTTTCTGGAAAAATTCTTCGCAATTATGCCGTTTCCGCAATTTCCAGTTTCACAGAAAATGGAGACGAAGCTGCAGCAATCTCAGCAAACAGTCTTTTCTTATTCAGCAAGAAAAATTCTGTTTTGCAAATATCCGACAAATATGATCGTTGTCGTCTTGCAGGGCTCTTTCAAGCAACCAACGAATACGTTCTAGACTGTACGGACAACGCCCTTCATTTTGTCTCGACAGAAGACGGATCCGAAACTAAAATCATCGCACAATTCGACATCATACAAAAAATTCTTTTCGACAAGCAGTTCTTATTCCTAACATCGGCAAATAATCTTTATTGTTACATGCCCAAAATTAGTTCGGCTCCGCTTTGGAAAATCCCTGTCAACAACGTAGAAAGCATACAATCCTTTGAAAACAACGTTGCCGTTCTTGAAGCATCCGGAAAAGTAATGCTAGTTGACAAACCCACAGGTTTCGTAAAGTCATCCGTACGAAGTGACGCATCTGCATTGCATCCCTTAGCCCAAGGAACTTTGGGAATGTTCTCCAGCGAAGGATCCATCATTGCCGTAGACACCCTATTGCGCCCCATCTGGAATTTCAATTTTGCAAAGCCGTTAGTGTTTCCTCCTATTCACACAAATGGTAACATATACCTTTATTTTGGAGAAAACAAACTTAGAGCAATCGCACCTCAGTACTATGGAAAAAAAATTCTCTTGTCCGAGGCTCTGGTAAAAAACGTTGCTCAATTAATTGAAGAAGAACAATGGGAAGACATTCCCCAGCAACTGGACACTTTGTTCACTCTTGAACCAGGTAACGCAGAAGCCTGGTTCTACAAAGCTCTGTACTTGGAAAAAAACAAAGGGTCAAACAAGGACAAGCAAAAAGCGTGGTCCGAAGCAGTTCGCCTGTCGGCCAGCAACCCTCAAATTACGCAATACATTCTCAATCGTTATGGAAAAGCTATTGGTGCAAAGTTTGTAAGCTTGTTGCCGATTTCTCCCAAAACAAAATACCCTCAGTTCTTTAGCAACAAAAAGAACTTGTTCACAATAGACCCCGCAGCAAATAAACTGCTGTGCGTAAATATTGACAACGGAGAACTCCGCTGGGCTCGAAACCTTGGCAAACTCGAAGAATCCCCCGTAGTCGCAAGCAGCGAAAACACACTTATTATCGCTTCCGGCTATGTGATGTCCATTTACGACTTGTCTCGTGACGGAACACCATCCACAATTCAGTTGCCGGGAAAAGCCTTCGAAGTAAAAGCTATCGATGGATCAATCTACGTTTCCACTTGGAACGGTTTTCTTCTAAAAATCAATGGAAACGAAGGCAAGATTGTTTGGTCAAGAAAGATATTCTCTGTACCATTCCTTATGGCAAAAAACAACAGTCTGCTTCACTTGAGCAATCTGGAAGGCGACTTAGTTGACGTTGACGATGAACTCGGACAAGTAAAGGAAGGATCAACCAGAAAGGTTTCCGGCTCAGTAACCCATATAGCAAGTTCTGATTCCGTTCTCGCCATAGCAACGGGAGCCAATAAAATTCACTTGTTCAACATCAAGCATAGCGATAGAAGCTCTACACAGATTCTCTTAGAGTCTTCCGTAACATCCATGTCCATGATTAATGATAAAAATGAACAAAAGTTCATTATCGGTTTAGCGGACCAATCCATTTTGCTATACACGACCACTGGAGCACCTATTTGGAAATTCCAGGGCAAGAATTCCATCTTCACAAAACCTTACGTAAAAGACAGTGAAGCATGGATTGACCAGGGTAACGAAGTCGTATCAATTTCCCTTGCCGATGGCAAAATCGTACGAAAATTTAGCACACCAGGTGGTGCCGGATCCCCGTTTGTAACAAACCATACTTTGTTCAGCGCCTCACCCAAACGTCTTCTTTACGGTTTTTCTCTGTAATATCATAAAAAGACGTGCTTTTTCGCATATTTTTCATGAAGTGTAAAGAAAAATTGGTGGTTTTTTTCATAAAAACACACTAAATTTCATATTAAGTATACATATGGAAAAAAGATGAGCTTTACGAAGTTTTTTAATACGTTGTCTTTAGGGACCATCGCTTTCGGAGCCCTTTTCCTCGTTGCTTGCAATGAGGAGAAAAAAGAGGTCGTGGAAAACGAAGATTCCGAGTACCCCCGCAAAGAAACCCTGTATGTCGGTGGTTTCGACTGGGCACCTCCATCCTCTTTTAACCCGTTGGACTACGATCCAAACTTCCCCACCGACGGCAACTGCCGTTTGAGCTATGAGGCCTTGTTGGCCTACAACCAGCTTTCTGGTGAACTGGAACCCATGCTTGCTGACAGCTATGCAGTTAAGGATTCCCTTATTTCCGTGCATCTCGATCCTAGAGCCAAGTGGAGCAACGGCCAACCGGTTACCGTGGATGACGTTGTCTACACATTCCATATCGACTCTATTCTTCCGACTTCTCGCCATGGAAACTGGAAGTTTCTCAGCAAAGTTACCGCAGATAACGACAACAATGTTTATTTCCACTTTAGCCAAATCAAGAATCCGCTCATCATCTTGAACGCTATTGCGGAAACATCCATCCTGCCGAAGTCCGTCTTTGAACCGCTGATCCAGAGTGCCAAGTCCGGCAAGGGCTATGACATGAACAAGATCACCGAGTTCAAGAACGACTCTGTCCAGGTAATCTCCGGTCCTTACAACTTAAAGACCTATTCCCCTGAACAGATTGTCTTGGAACGTAATGACAACTACTGGGGCAACGCCAAGTACAATGGAAAAAAGCCCGCTCCCAAGTACATCATTCATTCTCTTTACACAGGCAACAACCATTTCAATAGCGCGATGAGCAAGGGTAACCTTGACATTTCCGCAGTGTTCCTGCCCCGCATCTGGGACAAGGCTAGAGACAGCATCCGCGCCTGGAGCCGTAACGAGCCTTACCATCAGCCGGGTTCTATCACAACTCTCTTTATCGAACACCAGAGGGAACCGTTCAATGACGTGGCAATCCGCCGCGCAATGATGCACTCCATCAACTTCGAAAAAATCAAATCTCGCGCAGTATCCAACTACACCCCCGCAATCCAGTCCGGTTTCATTCTGCCATTCGGCAACGAAGCCAAGTACTTTGTTAAGGAAGATGCTGACAAGTACGGTTACAGCTATGATACCGAAAAGGCTAAGGCAATCCTTACTGAAGCAGGCTATAGCTGGAACGCAGACGGCAAGTTGTTAGATAAGAAGGGCACTCCGGTTCGCAAGTTCGCCATCGAATGTCCGCAAGGTTGGACCGACTGGGAAGACGCAATCAAGGTCGTCGTTGAATCCTTCAAGGAAATCGGCCTCTCCGCCGAAGAAAAGTTCGTAGACTACGCTGTATGGGACAAGGATCTTCGTCTCGGCACATTTGACCTTGCCATGAAGACCCAGACTGCAGAACTTTCTGCAGCAACTCCCTGGAACCGCTTTGAACAAGTTATGGGCAGCAGTTCCTACAAGCCTGTTGGTGAAGAAACCTTCTCTAACCAGGGACGTTACCAGAACGTGGCAGCAGACAAGCTCATTCTCGAAATTCCGAGTATCACCGACGAAAAGAAGTTGGCGGAAGCTTATCGTGAATTGAACAAGATCTTTATGGAAACCATTCCGGTTCTGCCGGTGATGTACCGTCCTACGCAGTACTACCAGTTCTCTACTAAGCACTGGACCAACTTCCCCACCGAAGAAAATCCCTATGCTCCGCCACAGATTCTCATCGTGGCAGCAGGAGTCAAGGCTCTTTGGGGAATCAAGCCCACCAAGTAGAGCAAATCTTAATTTTTCTTTTCAAAAAACGCCCTTACGGGGCGTTTTTTTTGCTTTTCCGCCTAAAAATATCTATTTTTCGCACAGCACTATTTATAGTGGAGGATTTGAATGGGTAAGACACGTTTTATTTTGCCGAATGCATTTACCAGCATGAATTTTTTGCTTGGTGTATTCGCAATCTGCTGGGTGACTGGCGCTTTCAGTTCTTTTACAAGTTCCGACCCGATTCGCATGGGCGCTTATTTCATCGTTCTTTGTGCACTTCTCGACAAGCTTGATGGTTTTGCAGCCCGTTTGGTTCACGCAAGTTCCGAATTCGGCGCACAATTCGATAGCCTTGCTGATTTGATCGCTTTTGGTGTCGCTCCGGCATTTACCGTATTCTTCACCTACAAGACCATCGCCCCGGAATCTTGGTTCCAGGCCAACGGTGTTCTTTTGATTGTGGTGTTCGCAATCTACGTGCTTTGCGCAGCAATGCGTTTGGCAAAGTACAACGCCTGCGACTCCGACACCTACCACCACCATTTCTCCGGCCTTCCGTCCACCTTCGCAGGTGCAATCAACGCCGTGCTGGTAGTCTATCTCAAGTCCAAGGGAGTCTTCACCGCAGACAGTGCCTTGATCTTCGTCCCGCTTTTCGTAATGCTGATTACCGGTCTCCTCATGGTGAGCCCGTTGTTCTTGCCTAAGCTTCAGCCCCGCAAGAACGCAGCATTCAATACATTCCAGGCTGTCATGATTGTCATTACCTACATCTGCGGTTTCACATTCGTTTCCGAAGGCATCCCCTTCGTTACCGAATACATCTTGCTCCTGATGGCCAGCTACATTGTCATCGGCTTTGGCATCGGCATTGCAAAGCGCAAGGAAATCATTGCAGAAGCAGAAGCTGAAGCTGCCCAGAAGAAGTAAGTCTTCCGAGAATTTAAAAGAGGCTCCTGGTAAAACCAGGGGCTTTTTTTTCAACGACTTTGGATTGCAACAGGGCGCGATGTTTTATCACAAAGTTTGAAGAAGTTCCGCAAAAGATTCGCCAAAGCGATCAAACAAAGCTTCAAGGGACATTCTAGGTAATTCGAGAGTTACGCATTCTAGAGGCGTCCCCGAGGCGGAACGTTCCTTGCTCCAGGTACCTAGACTTCCGGGCGTAGGATAGCCTATATCAGCCAGCCAAGGCAAGTTGAAGCATTCACACAGACGTTCCACCAAAGCAGTCCTTTCCGAGGCGTCTACGCAAGCAATTGGAGCATGCATCGACAAGATGGACTTGGGCTGAAGTTTTTGGATTAAATCTACGAGAGCACGGGTTTCCGGCTCACTGCCGGCTGCAGAACCTGCCGACAAAAGCGTATCTCTTTGAGCCTCTAAAACGGAACGGGAGGAAACCGCATTTGGCGACCAACTTGACGTAGGGAAATTGCGATTGAGGTCCACCCCATTGGCATTACCGCGGGTCCCTAAGGTCATTCCATCGGGATTTGCACAAAGGACAAAGGCAACATTTTCCAAAGGTATTGTAAAGGCACGGAGGGCGCGGCTCAAAAGGAACGTCGTTTCCGGCTCTTCGCCATGAATGCCCGCAACCACAAGGATGCGGCATTCACCAGAACAAGGAACATAATGCAATGGAGCGCCAAGAACGGAACGGCCATATTCCTTTAGAGGCAAACGTAAGTGTCCACGATTTTCAGGATCAAGCATCATTCACAACCTAGATGAAATACGGGTAGATGTAGTCTTCTGCCAGACGATTCAAATTGTCCAGCAAAGCAGATTTGCATGCGATATCAGTGCGTTCGTAGACGCGACGGAGCTCCGCCAGAGAGAAGTTTTCCAAGCGTTTTCTAGACGTGGGCAAATGAGCGATATGCCACAGCTCCGGCTGAATTTTTCCGCGACCCGGAACAAAGACTCGACTAAAACCAAAGGCTCCCCCAGCATCCATCAACTGCGTCAGCCTCTGATGGAAGGTCGCGAACATGCCGTTGCATTCCGCAGGAGTCAACTGCACTTCATAATCTTCGGGACAAGCGTTACCATCCACTACATCCAAGTCGGAACCAAGATGATGACGGCTAGCCCCAGGAAGAGCGGACCATGTAAGAATGGCGTACATCAACTTTTCTTCGTCGGCAGGACGTTCCATAGGAACCCCGTTAGCATCCAGCAACTTCAATTCACCGGAAGCCTTGCGGTTCCAAATACTCAACTGACGTTCAAAGGGCCTATAACCAGATTCCAGGCGAAGAGCGAAGCCATCTTCGGCCAATCGTTCTTTTAATTTGTTATAAAAAGGAAGAACTTCTTTGTCAACAAAGTAACCATCTACATTGACAAAATCAGAAGATTCTACACTTCTGAATCCGAAACAATCCATCATTGCATTATCGGTCATTGTATAGTTCCTCCCATTTTTTCAATCAAGTCCATCCACTGCTTTGTCGTAGCCTTTTTCTTACGGGAAGCCACTTTGGACTTCTTCTTTGTTGTGCCCGCCAATGCAGCCGCCATGGGAGCAGGATTTGCGTGAGTCCACGCAATGGCCAAGGCATCAGACGCATCAAGAGGCAAGTCTCCCCGTTCAATTCCAAGACGGGCAAAAATCATATTGGCCACTTGTTCCTTCGGGGCGTTACCCGTGCCTGTTACAGCTTGTTTTACGACTGTGGGAGGATATTCATTGTAGGTCATCCCTCGGCGCCTGCATGCCACCAGCACTGCACCACGGATATGTCCCAGCACCAAGGCACTTTTAGGATTCTTGTAGAAGAATACTCCTTCCATACTGAGCGCCTCGGGGCGGTACTTATCCAGCAGTTTTTCCAGTTCCGTAATGATATGCAACAAGCGGTCTTCCAACGGCTTAGATTCTGAAGCATGAAGAACGCCATACTCCAGAACTTTCGGGCTATTTTCACCCGTATCTAAAAAAGCATACCCCGTTGTGATGGAACCAGGGTCAATTCCGAGGATAATCATGCTTGAAAAATAAAAAATAAACTAGATTTCAAAGAGTAAGAAAGGAATCCGTTATGCTTATAGATCAAGAACATGCCGGTATTATCATGCGTGCAAAGACCCACCCGCGTCAGTTGGGAATTCCTCTGAGCCGTTGGGGTCGTAACCTTATCGCTTGCTGCCCGTTCCACTCTCCTGAAGAAACGTCCCTGTTCTTCTACGATGCCCTGGGATACTGGCGCTACCGTTGCTTGCAGTGCGGCAGCGAAGGCGACTTGGTTGAATTCGTGATGCGTAGCCGTTTCAATGGAATGGAAGAACCGGCAGCTCGCGCAGAAGCTTTGGATTTCCTCGGAACTTTGGAACAGGAACACGAACCGAAACAGGATGAACATCCTTGGATCAAGGAAATCGGCGGCGAGAAATCCAAGGTCCTTGAAAACTTTGTCCGTTACTGCCATTGGGCCGCTTGCAAGAGCCCCTCTTCCGCAGAATTCCTGCAGTCCCGTGGATGGAGCATTGGTCAGGCCCAGCTCTACGGTATTGGCTACTACAGCGGCGATCCGGAGCCGTTCGTCAGCTACTGTATGCTTTCCGGCATCGAACGCCACCAGATCAGTTTCTATCTGGATAACCTTGAAGCATATCGTGAACCGCGCATTACTATTCCGGCCCGCAACTCCAAGGGTTTGATTCACTCCGTGTACGGTCGTGTTCTCGATGACAGCGACAGTAACCACACCTACGTTTCCTACGCTTCCGGTCCCAGCGACATCCCGTTCAACATCCAGGCTGAAAATGCAAAGCCTATTATTGTTGAAGGTTTCTTTGACGCTTTGACCGCAGATCTGGCCGGCATTCCGGGCGTAGTTTCCACCATGTACCAGGAACTATCCCTCAGCCACTTGTACAAGCTGAAGGCCTGTGGTGCAGATTCCGTTACTGTGATCCTCCGCCGCGAACAGGACCGTCGCGAGCAGGAATACCGCATTCAGAAGTATTTGAAGATGGCGGAAGAATTGGATTTGAAGTTCAAGTCCATCGTCCTCCCCAAGGAAGAAACCGTTGACCTGGTGGTTCGTAAGAATGGCGCAGACCAATTGCTGAATCTTATCCAGCAGACAGAAGAAGACACCGTTCACACCCACCGTCGTTCCATGCTTTTGCAGGACATCAAGGAAAACTTCGACATTGCCATGGGCTGCCCCCCGGATGTTCGTGTCGGCTATTCCTTAAATACCTTCCCCAAGTTGACCAAGACTATTGACGGCATCCAGTCCGGCTGTTTCTACGTATCTTCCAAGCCCTTCGGCCTCAAGACCACATTGATGTCCAGTATGGCCCTGGATTTGCTCCAGAGCAACCCCAAGCTGAAGCTGATCTATATCGCACTAGAAACGCCCCGCCGTCAGATTTTCGATCGTCTTGTAGCAATGCTCATCGGCGAATCTGTTCTTACCGTTCGTAAGCAGAGCGAAGACGAAGCCATGAATCAGAAGATTCTAGAAGCTACCCGCGAACTGATGGGATTTGTCCGTAGTAACCGTCTTGAAATTTGGGACGACCAGCCCGAATTCGACAACATGGAATTTATCGCCACCCTCAAGGAAGAAGCCAAGGAACATCCGAACCTGGTTGTATTCATTGATGGCATCGACCACTTGAAGATTACCGACTACTTTGATTTGACTGATATTCACGAACGTCGTTCTTCCGTGATTCTTGACCTGTACAAGGCTCTGGACATTCCGCTGTTCATTGGTGGCGAATTAGTTGACTCCGAACACGGTCTCGTTGGCCCCCGCGCGTACCTCCGCGATTCCGACGCCATCTACTGGTTGGAATCCAAGGGTGGCAATTTGTTCCTGACAGTGAATTCCAAGCGTTTGGGCAGCAGCCAAGTGTACCAAGGCAACTTGTCCATCGACCCGCTTTCTAACAAGATGCAGGAAGAAACCTAAAGGGTTTCAAGGCCGTCAACAACAATGTTCACTATCGTTGATTTCAATAATTTCTGGAGCCCGTCGGGAGGCGGTGTTCGTCGATACCATCTGCAGAAAATGGCATTCTACGAGCAGCAAAACGAAGTCCTTTCCGTCTTCGTGATGCCAGACTCCAAGACATTCACAGAAAAGAAAAGCGACGGCTTAATTATTGAGCACGTGGAAGCATTCCGCTTTCCGGGAAACTGGGAGTACCGTTTTATCTGGAAGCAATCCCAGATCCGACCCATTCTTAAAAAGTACATGCCGGACATGATCGAAGTAGGTTCGCCCTACATTCTTCCGTCCGTCATTCGTTGCGCCGCAAAAAAGATTTGCCCCCAGGCAGCACTCCTAAGCTTTTGGCACGCCGACTTCCCTATCACCTATGTGGAACGTCCCGTCACCAACAAACTGGGATCAACCCTCGGCGCCCTTTGCAAGAAAATTGCATTCTGGTACGCCCGTCAGGAATTCAAGAAGTACGACGGCGTCCAGGTTTCCTGCAAGGAAGTTCTAGACCGCTGCGATGCAAATGGTTTGCCCAAGTCCCATTGGATTCCCCTGGGTTGCGACATACAGATGTTCTCTCCCGAAAAGCGAGACGAAGAACTTGTCCAGAAGCTGAAGGACGGCGACCCCGAACGTTTGACCATATTCTTCCCCCATCGTTTCTGCGAAGAGAAAGGTATAGAACTTCTGCTTGGTGCATACGATATTCTTTCTGCCAAGCTGAAGAGTGAGCCAGCCCTTGTGTTGGCCGGCACTGGTCCCTACCTCCCCCAGGTTCAGGAGGCCGTGCAGAAGCACCCGCGCATCCAATACGCAGGTTTTATCAAGTCTATTGACGAAATGGCAAGGCACTACGCTAGCGTAGATCTCGGTTTGGCCCTTTCCGGTTGGGAAACATTCGGTCTCTCCATTCTTGAAAGCATGGCTTGCGGAAACGCCCAGATTGGCGCCAGCACTGGGGCTGCAGCAGAGCATGTCAAGGAATCCAATGCTGGAGCAATCCTTGAGAACCGCACTGCAGAATCCTTGGCAAACGCCATCATCGAACTTTATCATTCTGACTTATCTCAGAAGAAACTTAACGCACGCAGCTACGCAGAGAAGTTCAGTTGGAACGACTGCTTCAAACGTCAGCTCAACCTTTACAAAGAAATTTCACAACAAAAAAGGAAATAATCATGATCAGACACATTGTTTGGTGGAAGTTGAAGGCAGAAGCCGAAGGCGCTACCGCAAAGGAAAATGGAGAAAAGCTGGTTGCTGCATTCCATGCTTTGGAAGGCAAGATTCCGGGACTCGTTAGCATCGAATCCGGTTTAAATTTCAACAAGTCCGAACTGGGCAATGGCGACGTCGAATACGATATCGCTCTCGACACCACCTTCCGCACCAAGGAAGCTCTGGACTTCTACCAGGGTCACCCGGATCACCAGGCTATCGTCGGCTTCGTGAAGAAGGTCGTGGTGGAACGCCGCGCCGTCGACTTCGAATACTAATGGAGATCCCGGGTCCAAGCCCAGGATGACAAAAAATCTTGGGTCCAAGCCCGGATAACAAAAAGCTCCCTCATCATTTTGATGGGGAGCCTTTTTTAATGTTTTTCGCGACTACTCTTACTTGTTCTTTTTCAACCAAGTGCTGCAAAGGAACATGGAGAAAATAACGCTAGCCACAAGGAATACGGAAATACCAATGCAAGCCAAGTCACCAATACCCTTCAAGCCGCGATGGCTCGTAAAGAGGAATCCTACGAAGCCCGCCACCGTAGTCAAGGAGCTTGCAATCACGTTACGTCCAGTTGTATCCATCAACTGACGCAAAGTCATATCCTTGCTGGAGGACCAGGAAGTAATGAAGTGGATTGTTGCGTCAATGCCTATGCCCAGCGTCATCGGAATCACAATCACGTTGTAGATACTGATTTTACCGTACTCAAAGAAATGAGTCAGGAATCCCAGCAAACCAAGAGTGAGCAAGGTGCCCATACCAAAGGCAATGCAACCGCTAACAAAAAGCTTGGGCTTGCGGAAAGAAATGGCCAAGGTTGCAAAGATTACGAGAATAATGGCGAGGGCCAATCTAAAGCTGTCCTGCTTCACAGATTCAATCACATCAGAAAGAATGAATTGAGAGGAGAAGGTGCGAAGATTTTCGCCATCGAAGTTCCAATGACCATAACGTTCCTGGAAGTCATGCAAGGCGTTGGCATCCCAGCTGGGGAAGTTACCGTAGATAAAGCCGATCTTACCATAGGAGCCATCCTTTTCGCGAAGAATGTCCAAAGTCCAGCTAGGAATGTCTTCGGCAGAGAAAGTATTTTCCACAGCGGCCATCTGGCGGAGATTTGCAATGTTTGTAGAATCTTCACCTTCGGCGCGATCAAAGACGCGGGCTTCCACCAGGTCACGAATTTCTTCGATAACTTCCAAGCGAATCTTCTGGGAATCCTCAGGCGGAACAAAGCTTCTCAAGGTAAGGAAGCTGCCCAGTACCGTATCTTTGTCCACGTTAAGGCGATACATCAAAGTATCGTGCAATTTATCCAGCTGTTCCTGCTTGGAACCCATCACTGCCGCCGGAGTCGAAGTCACAGCCTTATAGCTGTTTCTTGTAACCTTAGTAGAAATCTTGTTCTTCTTGGTGGTTTCCACCGTAGAAACTCGGCGCAGATTCTTCAGGTTGTGTTCAAAGTCCACATTCGGCGCATAGTAAAGAGCTCCAAGGCCAAAGATCAAACCAACAACGGCAGCACCCTTGAAGAACTTGGCAATTTGAGCTTCGCTCCAAGACTTGGGCAAAAGACTATTCTGAGGCGCAGCAGGAATACCACCCATGCACTTGATAAGCACCGGCAGGAACAACACGGAAGTCATCATACTGAACAGCACACCCACAGAAGCAACCACACCAAATTCGTAGAAGCCCTTGAAGTGAGCTGCAAGCAAAGTCAAGAAAGCGGCGATAGTGGTAAAGCTAGCCAGAATAAAAGGCTTCAGCATTTTCTTCTGGGCTTCTTCCAGAACTTCTTCCAAAGTTGCAAACTTATGGAGCATCTTCTGTGCGGTACCCAGAATATGGATGGAGTAGTCAATACCAATACCCAAAATAATAGACGCCACAAACACGGTGAAAGGACTCAACTTACCGTAGAAGATTGCGGTGAAAGCAAATGTAGGCACGCAAGCGTAAAGTACAGAGCAGGTCACCAGAATGGGGCCCTTGAAACTGCGGAAGAAGAAAGTTGTCAAGAAGAAAATCAGAATCAAGCTAATGCCAAAGGAGAAGATACTGTCATTAGCAACTTCGTCCACTTCCTTCAAGCCTTCGTAAGTGCCTTCCACGGTAAAGCGGGTAGGAACATCAAACTTCTTTCCGTTGAAATGAGTAAGCAAGGTATCAGTACGAGCAAGAATGCGAGTTACGAATTCGTAGTCGGTAGAAGGCTTGATCAGCTTAGCATTCACAACACCGTTGAAAAGAATCTTGCCAGTGCTATCAGGCTTGGGACAACCCATCAAACGAGTTCTTAAGTGTGCAGGAACAGGATCCTTGGGATGCCATTCATCGGCAGCCTTTTCTGCTTTCGTTGTATCCTTGGACTTCTTAAGGAAAGAGGCGAAAGCACCGATGGCTTCGTCGGGCAAGCCCAATTCCTGAGGAAGGTTGGCATCGAACCAAATACGTTCCTTTTTTTCTTCTACTTCGGCAGCGCCATCACCCAGAAGGTCCACAACCAAGGGGCCATTCTTACGACCGATTTCCAGCTGCAGGTCTTCGAGATTGTCACGGATTCGTTCCAGATGGGTCACCGGAAGATAAAGAAGAGCATTGTCCTTGAAGAACTGATTGTTGTCATCTATCTGGATAGAGACAAAGTCATCCTTCCAGTTCTCACGAATGTAGGCGCTAATGGAGTCCTGCATTGCTGCAACAATCTCGGGGTCTTCACTTTGGATTGCGATGGTAAAACGGTCTGCGCTACCAAAGCGAGTGTAGGACTCCTGAAGGGCAATGACACTGGGAGTGTCTTCAGGAAGAAGATGAGAAAGGTCGGCATCCAATTTCAAGCCTGGCTTAACCAGAATCGGATAAGCACAAAGCAGGGCAAGGATCAAATAAAAAGCTAGAGCCTTGTACTTGTGCTTACAAATTAGCGGAATATACCACTTGGAAAATCTTTCTTGAAGAGAGGGTTTCGACATAACTTTAACCTACAATAAAATCAACAGTTTTGACAAGATCGTCCTTTTGGCGGCGACGGACTTCTTCATAACGAGTCTTTGCACGGACGGCGTACATCTTATAAATTGACGGATCCAAAAGCTGAATCATTCGGTTTTTCATTTCACTGACCGAGTAGGGATCAAAATAGATGGCCGCATTTTCACAAACTTCAGGAATAGAAGTAGAACCGCTTGCTGCGACAGGAACTCCGTAACGCATCGACTGCACAGGAGGATAGCCAAAGCCCTCGTTTAACGACGGGAAAATAAAGGCATAGGCATTCTGGTGCAGGAATTCAAGTTCATTGGATTCAACATAATTCAACAATACAAAGCAATCTCGATTACGAACACTTTTCAGATAAACTCTGGAATTTGTCGCTCCGGTAATAACCATCTTATAATCAAAGGCCTTACCACAAGATCTGTATTGCGTCACCAATTCATCAAAGGCCTTTGCCGCACGAAGGTTGTTCTTTTCCCAACGGGCACCACTCGTCAAAAGGAAATACTTCTTTGGTTGCACCCCAGGAGGCAGGAATCCCTCCGGTTCGTATTCCGTCATGGGACTATAGAACACCGGGATTTCCTTATCCATCAATTCCGGAAAAAAGGACATGATGGAAGCACGGCTATGCTCGCTCACCGTAATGGTTTCTGCACGGCCATCGGCAATGCGCTTTGCCAAGTCCTGGTATTTCGGCTTGTAGAAATACTTCTTCCAGGATTCACGATAGCGGACCAGGGCTTCAGTTTTTTGCGCAAGCTTCTTGGCAAAGGAAATACCCTGACTGCTATACTGCATTTCAAGAGCACGAACACCATGCCAGGTAAACACAAAACGCTTTACGTCAATCTGCCATTTCTTTTCAAGGGAGTAGAGCGGCGTGTAAAAAGCATCAATGTTGTTTTCATCAATTATCTGCTGCGGAGTCTTCTCGCTAACATCAAAAAGAGGAATTCCTTTTTCCTTACAGGCGTCTACAATCTTTGGATCCAAATACTTTCTGCTGTCGTAGGCACAACTAAACTTTGCCTGACGTTCCACCAAGGCCCAGAAGACAACCTCTCCATAGGAGCCTCCCCCATGGAACTTGGCACTATGAATGGGCTGGACTGCCACCAGGTTAAAAAGCATCATATTATTTTACCAATCAAGGAAAGAAGCGGCAACACAAAGGGAAGTTTCTTGTACACGTAACCCAAGGATTTCGCAAAGGCATAGGAACGGATAATGTCTGCACCAAACTTACCAGCATGTTTTGTCTGGTAAAGGAAAGTTTCCTTGGCATGGGCAATGACATCGTCATAATATTCGTTAATGGTTATGGACTTATCCGCATTAACCTTCACAGGAATTTCCTTAAGGTTGGTATAGAAATCCTTGCGGAGAATTTTGGGAAGGAAAAGATCCATGCTATCAGGAACCTTGCGACCGCAGGTATTGATGATACGTGAACCAAAGAAATGGAACACCTTTCCATTAGGAATAAAGTCCCTTGCATAAGCCATTTGGCAGTTCCATTCTCCAGGCATTTTCTGGGTAATATAATTGAACTTAAAGTTGGCTTCGGCCAAGGATGCCATGTCATAGGGGAAATTCTTGGAAACGCAATACAGCCACAGTTCATGCCACTTTTCAAAGAACGCACGAGCCTCGGGTGTATCGCTGGCGAACATCACACCACCATTGAAAATTTCATCATTCAAGATGGGAGAAAAGCCTAACATCTTGGCATTGTTCAAGATTTTCTTACGGTTGATGGCCTTGGACAAGTTGGTATGGAAATCCAGAACGGCATAGATGCCGTTCCATTCCTTAGGAATACTTAGGTCACCAACAATGGCGATGTCGGAATCCATGTAAAGGAAATCGCCGTCAATCACATTGCGCATAACTGTCTTAAGGTAACGAGAGCGGAGCATTGGAGAAAGATTTTCATCCAATTCCAGCACCTTCAGCTCATCAACAGCATCTTTCAAGGCAGCGCGATTGCCGGTAAGGGTCGCTGCAGTCTTGTCGTCGGTCAATACAGTTACAAAAGCACCAGGATTGTGGACACGCAAAGATGCAATGGCCACCAAAGTCTGTTCACAAAAGAAATCCTTAGGAGAACTAGTCAGAACAAATAAATACTTAGTCATAAAGCACCCTACTTCCAGTAGGCCTCAAAGGCATGGGTAATCTGTTTTTCCTTCGGCGGCAATTTCATGTAATCACCATACATTCGTTTTAGGTAATAATCGTAGTCGGCATAACCTTCATATTCACGATCTTCAAAAGGATAAACAGACACCTGTAACAGGCGTTCCTTATCCATCATGGAACGAGTGCCGTTATTGGTAAATAAATTGGCTATGTACTTTGAATCCGCAGCCTTGTAACGTTTGAAGATCCATTCATGAATGCGACAAACACGTTTCTTTCCGATGATATGTGCCAACGTGTAAAACAGACGCTTGTAAAACCAGTCAAAGCCAATCTTCATCTTGGAGAAGTTTGCATCCATGGCTAATACTACCACGCGCATAAACGCACAAAGTCCCATATGGAACTTTGACTTCATGGGAGATTCAGTTACACCATCCAACGGGAAAATATCCACCCAAATACCGTGCTTGTTGGTATGGCGTTCCATGTTAACTTCGGTGCGGTTATCCACAATCTTTGCAAACGGATAAAAATAACCTTCAGACCTGTTGTCAATCAAGGAAAGGTGGCTATACTTTTCACCTAAACCATTCTTTACGATTTGCAGGAACTTTTCGTACTCTTCACGAACCATGCAAATATCAATATCATCGTCCCAAGGGATATAACCCTTATGACGGACAGCCCCCAACAAGGAACCAAATGCCAAATAATACTGCAGGTTGTATTCCTTGCAAATGGTGGCAATATCATCAAGAACATCCATCTGGACTTTTCTGATGTCTTCCTGGCTCATCATCTTCATTTTGAAGCCTCTTTCATCTTATCCTTGAGATCGGAAGTAGAAACACCCTTGGTGTAGGGCAAATATTCAATGCTTACGCCAAGTTCAGCAAACTGCTTTTCAGTGCGATTGTATCGTTCGGAACCTTTCCAGTCATCGCCAGAAAAAAGCACATCAAAATGAAACCTTTTCAAGGCTAGCATCTTGTCATCAATTTCTTCAAGGGTAATGGTCGAAACTTCATCTACGCACTTTAAGGCACCTACAATACGAATTCGATCGTTTTCCGGAACCACGGGAGTCTTGTGTTTTACCTGGGTCACATAGTCGTCGCCACATACGGCAACAATCAAGTGATCGCACTGAGCCTTGCAGCGTTCCAGCAAATTTAAATGTCCCACATGGAACAAGTCAAAGACTCCAGTAGTAAAACCAACTTTATACTTTTTCATACATTCCTCTCCACATAAAAATAGACAATTTTCAATGAAGGAATGTTGTTTTTTTCCATATAAGCCGACGAATCAACAAAAACGGCTCTTGAGATGTATCCAAAGGGAAAATTGCAAGACTAACGCTTAGCAGAAGCCTTGTCTTTTTCCAGTCTTTTTTTCTGAAGCATCCATTGCAAGCCAAGTGCCGCAAGGATCAACACGTAAATACAAATCTTCTCTGGAATCGAGGGAGTGAACACATCCAGGTTCAAAAGGATATAGAATGCGACAAGTCCGACAATCCAGATCATCTGGGAAATCAATCTTGACGAATAAGGCCACAAGCCAAGTTTAGCCAGATACGCATTGTTCCACACCATTGCTATTACGTTGTACGTAAGCATAGAAAGGGCGGCCCCCACAAGACCATAAGCAGGAACAAGGAAATAACCAGAAATAAGAGCTACCGCCAGAGAGAAAATATTCATTTTCAAAGTATAGAGACTCTTGCCGATTCCGTTCATAATTACAATGGCCATACCCCAGAAACCGGCCAACAGATGGACCAGCAAAAGGATGCCCAAAGTTTCCGGCTGGACAATAAACTCCTTACCAGCAATGCTTAGTATTTCACCCGGGAATAGAATGATAAAGAAGCCCACGATAAGCTGGATGTAGGTCACCATAGAAACACAATAGGAATAGACCGGCTTCAAATCCGTCTTGAGGCGATCACGGTCCATCCCTGCAATGACGGGGGTTAGAATGGGAGTGAAACCAACGCGGATGGTCTGCAAAGCATTGGAAACCGTCACCATGATGCCGTAGGCACCAGCCATTTCAGGGCCCAAGAACATCATCACCATCCACAATCCAGAACGAATCAGGAACGAGGATACAAACTCGTTAAAGCCTAGGGGAAGCGAGTAAATCAAAAGCTGCTTGGAAACCCGGAAAACAGGGTTTAAAGGCATCTCAGGGAACTGCCTGCGCACTAATGTAAAATGGACCGCAAAACCGCCCAGCTGGCCCACCAGAAGGCCCAAAGGCAAAGCATGGGGGATGCCCAGGAAATGCATGGCTATGGAAGAAGCCGGAGCAAGAACCGCTACCAAAAAAGAGTTGATAAAAATGGCATTTTGGGGTTTTCGATTGCTTTCAGAGGTATTACTCAAGACATAGCACGCTGCGTAAAACACCAAAGACAAGCCGTACCACGGCATCTCCTTTGAAATCAATGGCGTAAAGGAACCTACAAAGATAACGAGAGTACAGAGGAAAGCAACAGCAACGGCAATCCAGAAAGAGCCCATGATACCGTCATAGGACGGACGATTCTGCAACTTGTTCTGGGGGAGGTACCAGTACAAGCCCTTATCCAGCCCCAAAGTCGACGATCTGGAAATGGTCAAAAGCAAGGTTTGTGTAGAAACAAATACACCAAATTCCGCAGGACCAAAAATACGAGCGAGCAAAATGGTCAACATAGGACCACACACTTTCAGGATGGTACCAATAATATTTACCACCACGCTCTTTTTTAGATATTTACTGTCAGCATCAAGTTTATCCATTACATTAAAAAATAGTTTTTTTACTATGTTTGTAGCAGTATGGTACAATTAAGTCAAACATCGTGGCAAGAATATTCCCTTCTAAATGTGATGGAAACCTTGCAGTATGCCCCGATGAATTTACAGATTGGAAAGAACCCTATTTTGCACTACACATTCCCCAAGGAATTGGTAGCAGGTTCCAGTGTGAACTACTACATCCAGTGCGGGTTCAAATCCATCAAGTGGACTGGCATCATCAGTTCGGTGAACGAAAACAAGGTCACCGTCCGTCTTGGTGAAGGCCCGTTCCGCGGTTTTACCGCAAGCCATCAGTTTGTTTCTGAAGATTCCATGACCGCAATTTACGACGAGTTCTCCTTCCAGGGTTTCACAACTATCCCTGAAGAAGCCTTCGCCGCAATCATCAGCAAGACAGGTGTTGTGCACGCAATCAACGCTCGCAAGGATGCTCGCAACATTATCTTGGCAATGGAAAGCCAGAAGAAGACCCAGGCCTTCGAAGCCTTGGATCAAAGCGCTACCGCAGGCTAAATCTTTCCAGGGGCGCTGGATTCTATGTACAAAAACCTTGAACAGGCTCTGCTAGACTTAGAAAAAGCAGGCATGCTTAAGCGTGTCCAGCAGGAAGTAGATCCTTATCTGGAAATGGCAGAAATAGCCCGACAAACCTTCGAAGCCGGAGGTCCCGCGCTGCTGTTTGAAAAGGTCAAGGGAAGCAAATTCCGCGCCGTTTGTAACATCTTCGGCACGGAAGAGAGACTGCAGTTTCTCTTTCGAAAAAGCCTGACTGCCACCCAAACTGCGGTGCAGTTCAAGTCCAATCCGATTGAATTTTTCAAGAAGATTCAGCCCGTTCAATGGTTGAAAGCCGCAAGCGCCGGCGTTTGTGCTTTACCCCGCAAGAGCGGCAACATCAGAGATTTCGAGGAATGTTCCTTGCAAGATCTGCCCCAGTTGGTCAGCTGGCCGAACGACGGAGGAGCCTTCATTACATTGCCCCAGGTTGCCACAAGGCCTGGTGAAAAAGCAAGTGTCATGACCACAAATGTAGGCATGTACCGCGTGCAGATTTCCGGTAACGAATACCGCCCTGGCGAAGAATGCGGGCTCCACTACCAGATCATGCGTGACATCGCAAGGCACCACCAGAAGGCCATTGAGGAAAATCGCCCACTGAAGGTAAGCGTTTTCATCGGCGGACCACCAGCACATACGGTCGCCGCAGTAATGCCTATGCCGGAGAATCTGTCCGAATTGGTTTTCGCAGGTATGCTAGGCGGAAAGCGTTTCCGTTACTTTGTTCATGACGGTTACCTCGTTTCCAGCGATGCTGATTTTTGCATCCTTGGAGAAATGCAACCTGAATTAAAACCGGAAGGTCCATTCGGGGATCACATCGGCTACTATTCCGACAAGCACAACTTCCCCTGCCTCAAGGTAAAGAAAGTTCTCTGCAAGAAGAACGCCATTTACCCCTTCACTGTCGTGGGGCGCCCGCCTCAGGAAGACACCTTGTTCGGTAGCTTCATCCATCAGGTCACAAAACCGATGGTTCCCGCATCCGTTCCTGGCCTCCATGCGATTCACGCCGTAGACGCCGCCGGCGTTCATCCCCTTTGCTTGGCACTTGCCAGCGAACGCTTCCTGCCCTATGCCAAGCCCGAAGACCGCGAGCCCCTTGAACTCCTCAAGACCGCAAGCGCACTTCTCGGCTTTAATCAGGCTAGCCTCAGCAAATACCTTTTGATTGCCGCCAAGGAAGACGAAAAAGAAAAGGGTTCCAACATTGATGTCAACGATGTGACTGCATTCTTCGGCCACATTCTGGAACGCATCAACTTCAAACGGGATTTGCATTTCCAGACTTCCACCTCCATTGATACTCTGGATTACACCGGTTCCAGCCTTAATCACGGTTCCAAACTGATTATGGCCGCAACTGGTATCAAGCGCCGCGAACTTCGCAACGATAAAAGCGATCTTGAAAGCCTCACGCTTCCCGAAGGTTTCCGCAAAGATGCAATTCAGATTCCCATGCCAGGCGTTCTTGTAATCCAGGCTCCAGCCTATTCGAGCGAAGGTTCCTGCGCCTCCGAGGAAATCGTAAAGCAATTTGAAAAAAATCTTGAAAATTGGCCTTACAGAGATAATTACCCGTGGATCAGTTTTGTAGATTACAGCTCGGAATTCGACGGTTCCAAACTTGCCGATTTCTTGTGGCTTACATTTACCCGTTCTGACCCTGCTCAGGATTTGTATGGTTTCCATTCAGAAATCATAAACAAGCATTGGGGTTGCAATGCTCCAATCTTTGTTGACGCAAGAATCAAGCCACATCATCAAAAGGCGCTTGAAGTATCCGCAGACGTCAAAAACAAAGCACGAGAAATTTTGCTAAACGAAAGAATTTTAGAAGCGAAGTAACCATGGTAAGAATCACTTTAGCTGTACTCACCCTGTTTTTTTGCATAAACAGCAGCTTCGCCCGTAATAGCCATTGCGGAACAATCCAATTCTTTCAACAAAAAAACGAACTTCGCACAAATCCTTCTTCTGGAATTCTTGCAAGAACTACTATTGCAGATAACGAATGCACTGCAGATGATTACTACGATTCCGTCTACACAAGAAAAACAGAGCATTTCCAGTTTTTCTACACGCTGAATGGTCCTCACAAAACCACGAAAGCCTACATCGATTCCCTAGAAGTCATCGCCGAGTACGCCTGGAATTTCCATACAAAAAACATGGGCATGTTGGCCCCAAAGGGATCAAAGCAAACTCTTCATTACCAGCAAGAAGTTAGCGATGGACTCTACCCCATTGAAGTTCTTGATATAGAGAATTTTCGTTATTCAAGTTTCCGCTGCCGAGGTTGTTATGGGGTAACCTTTCCCGATGATTATCAAGCAGGAGCAAGCAATCTTGTCCTCGATAACGACTTCCTGTTCACCCCGTCATTCAATAGAGAAAAGTCATCCGTAAATTTCAATGGAAAGACCTGTTCTTACACAAAAGCCTCCGAGGATCTAAGAAACGATTTACATGACTACTCTTACGCGGAACAATGGAGCAAGGCCTTACGCGTCACTGTCATCCACGAATTATATCATTCAGTACAGCTCCGTTACGTAGAACTGAACCATTACAATCTTTTTTGGTTTGAAGCCTCCGCTTCTGGCATGGAAGAGCTTGCCGCTCCCGACATAGACGATTACTATTCCTATTTGCCAAATATGTTCAGCCTTATGGGATCCGCTCTAGACGGCATGTTAGAACACTATGGCGTCGGCATTTTCTTTTTGTATCTGTACAATCATCTTGATAAACAATCCGACAAAATCATTTGGGAAAATTTCGGCAAGCAGCCCGATCAAAATTTTAGGCATCATTTAAACGAATTAGGGAAAAAGAAAAAAATCTCAGTAGATTCCTTGTTCCATGACTTTTCGAAACGACTCGCTTTCGCAGGAAAGAAATCTCAGTTCCTAGATTCAAAAAAATGGATTACAAGCGATCAATACCTGTGGCCAGACTTTAACTATATCGCACCTAGAAAATCCAATGACGACTTTATTCCTAATGCAACCGAATTTGCATATGAGTTCTACATCAACGGTCACCCCAATCTAGAAGAATTCAAGGGCAAGGCAAGTATCGTTCTCTTCAAGAACGACAAAGTTGAAATACAAGACATTTCCTCCATCGAGCATTTGGAAAGCGCCTACATGGGCGCTTCCGCAAATCCAAGCGTGGATTCTGTCGGTTGGATATTCAGCAATCTGACTAGTGCAAATTACATGCCTTTGGGCGAAACAAAGGACTATCCTCTCCACGCCTATCCAACCCCGTGGCGTTCAGGAAATCTCTGTTTCACACCGCTTCCAGAGAACAGCAATTTCATTGAAATAAGAAATCGCCGTGGCGACTTGATTTTCAAGGAATCCTATTACAGCAGAACCCATTGCATAGACGAAACCACAGTCAGAAACCTCATGGTTCCTGGCGTGTATCGATTCCGTGCAGGGAATTCAGGAAAACTCAAAGATTTCCTGATTATCTATTAGCTTTAAAATTAAAGCCAACTAAAGATATTGTTGGCCTGTTCCAACTTCGGCAGAACAGAAGATGCTACCGGTTTGTCAGAATTTCTAAGAACAGCTTTACATGCTTCAGCAAAAAGCATATGACCGTTGTTATAATGATCATCCAAACGACGGCGTGCATAGCCGTCTGCAGAATGATTGTGAATCATGAAAGCCCAGTCAGAAGCTTGGAACAGCAGCAATTCACGTTCCATCTGCTTGATGTAACGGGCAATAAGTTTCGCAGCCTTCGATGTTTTTGAATCCATTCTTTCAACAATCGTTTTAAGATGTTGAATCATGGCACGCAAACGATAGGACTGAGGATAATACTTGTCTGTTTCACCGTTAATCCAGACAGAACCAAAACCACCTTCACCCCAACTGGAGAATGGCGGTTCGTGAGTTTCAGGATCTGCAGATTCTGTCATCACTTGATCTGCGCCAGCAAATTCTATAACAGCAGAAGAAGCTGCATATTCAAGCATGGATTCCAGGAACAACGGACCTTCAAACCACCAATGGCCAAACAATTCCGCATCGTAGGGGCAAAGCAAGGCAGCCTTGTTGCCGTCCATATTTACCAGCAATTCGGAAATTGTGGTTTCGCGGTTTACCACGAACAAACGGGCATGGTCGCCAGCCAATCGCATAGCATTCCAAGGGCGATAAATTTCTTTCTGTTCTGAACCTGTAATGCGGTTGTACTTGAAACCCGTATCAATGGGAGTTTCACCAGAGAAGAAGTAATCGCCAAGATAATCACGAGGCCGTTCAGAAGCGATGTCCTTAAAGAACTCACGGTATTCAGGATGGCCCGGATAACCTGTACGACGGCTCCAAACTTCCATGGAACTTTTCTGTTCACGACCCATAAAGAATAAACCGTTCTTTGTACGGAGCGGAGTAAACACGCCGTACTTGGGTGGAGGAGACGCAAGCAATGCACCATGGGTTTCCAGGAAGAAATACTGAAGATTAAATTCTGCCAAGTATTTATCAAGGCCCGGGAAATAACCACATTCCGGAAGCCACACGCCCTTAGGCTTACGGCCAAAGGCGCGTTCAAAGCAACGAACGGAAACATCCAGCTGCATGCGGATTGATTCAGGGTCACTCTGATAAGCTGGCAGGAACGGATGTGTTCCTACGCAAGTGAGCAAATTCAATTTGCCAGCCTTTTCCAGGCGCAGGAATTCAGCCAATAAATTTCGATGGATTCTATTTTCCCAAGTATCGATTAAGGTTCGCTGACGTTCCTGATAGAACTTGGAAAGAGTTTCCAAAGGAGAGCCCGCATTGCGCTGAACTTCCTTTTCAATAAGTTCCAGCTGGCGGGACAAATGAACGGAGAACTTCTTAAGGAGATGTTCATCCGAAAGCATTTCAATAAGAGGAGCAGAAACACTAAGGTTCAATGTTCCCGGCACGCCCTTTTCAAGCAAACGCTGCAACGCCTGCACAAGAGGCAGGTAGGTTTCAGACATTGCCTCAAAGAGCCAATTCTCTTCAAAGAATCGGTCATATTCCGGATGACGCACAAACGGAAGGTGTGCGTGCATCAGGAATACAATTCTACCGGGAGCTCCCATCCTAAGTGATTACTCCGTACGCTTCACAACGATCGGGACGATTGTTGTCGGGAAATCGCCATCCTTGTCAGTTGCAAAGACAGGGATAACCTTGGTGCAATCCGGAAGATCTTCTTCAAAGCTGAAGGTGCCATCCGGATTCAGCGGGAAGTCTTCGCCACGAACCTGAAGGTGTGCATCCGGACGAGTTCCACCGTAAACGATGAGACGAGTCTTAACCCACAGGAAGAAATCCTTACCGTAGTTCACAGAATCCTTGGATGCGGCAGCGAGAGCGGCATTGCTCTGGAGAGCGGCACTGGAAAGGGCGCCAGAGAACATGGATTCAGAAGAGCTACCGAAGTTTTCGCTGAGGGACTTGAGCCAAGATTCAGCAGTCTGGCTAGAGAAACCAGAGCTCATGAAGTTGCCCAAGGTATTGCCACCAAGGGAAGCCTTTGCGAAAGCATCGTCTGCAGCGGGAGCTGCGGCAGACTTATCAAATACAGCAACCGGAGCAGATTCAACGATAGGCATGAAGTTCTTGCCCTGAACCGCACCGAGAACAGCAACAACTGCCTGACCAGCAGTGTTTTCTACGTACCAGCTACGAGCGTTTGCCGGAACTTCAACATCACGGAACTTACGTTTCTTGCTACGCTGGACGGTCAAGTCAGATGCGATATCAAACAAACGAAGAACGAGCTTCCCCTTGCCTTTCTTAGCCTGCTGAACACGCTTTTCAGAAACTTCCCAGAATGCATGCATCCAGTTCGGATCTTTCTGCATCAAGACCAAATATTCTGCATCAAAAGACTGGGCGAGAGTAGCGACAGCGTCTTCGCCCTTTACAGCCTTGGATTCAGCCTTGGCAGCCTTTGCTTCAGCGACTTCAGCAACCTTTGCAGCAGCCTTGGAAGCAGCCTTTGTTGCAGTAGCCTTGGCTGCGGTCTTTGCTGCAGTAGCCTTGGTAGCAACCTTCTTCACGGCAGTTTTTGCAGCGGTCTTGGTTGCAGTCTTTGCAGCCTTAACCTTAGCAACGACCTTTTCAGCCTTTGCTTCAGCTTCCTTCAAGGAATCAACAGTAGCCTTTGCAGATTTCTTCACTGCAGTTTTCTTTGCGGCAACAGTTTCAGACACCTTAGCCTTGGCAGTCTTTACTTCGCCTTCAACAGACTTAGCTGCAGTCTTAGTAGCAGTCTTTGCTTTCTTTACTGTTTCTACAGTCTTTTCAGCAACGCTCTTAGCAGCAGCCTTGATTTTGGACTTTGCGTCCGTTTCTTTTTTAGTAGCCATTATCAGGTCTCCTTCATAAACACTTATCGACGGCTCTGGCCCCAAGTTCCGATACCGGTCAAACCAATACGAATTGCGAAGAATGTTTCTTCCCATTCGGATTTGACATCAGAGAAACGCTTACCAGCCTGGAGTGCCAAATCCACGGTCGTTCCTTTACGGCCCATGGGGAATCCTGCACCAACAGATCCGCCAATTTCAAACACATCCTTTACATACCAATTCTTGTACCAAGCACCGGCACGATAATTAATCCGTTTCCAGTAGTCATCGTAGAACAATGGGCTACCATCACACTGATAACCAACAGAAGCCATAAAGTCGCTCTGGGTTTCAGTCACTTCAGGCATCGCCCAGCTTCCGCCAATATTTTCAATGTCTTCGTCCCATGCACGCCACTGCAAATCAAGCATGATGTTGTGGCGCTTGAGCAAACGCATATTCATACCCGTAGCAAGCATTGCCGGCACCTTTATTTCACGTGTATAGGAAGAAGGAGCCAAGGTATCCGTTTCGCTAAATCTGAAATCGTAGTTAATATCGTTCTTCAGGGTATAGCCTGTTGTATAGGAGAAGAAGAAGGACGCCTGACGACCACGATATTGCAATGCTGCAGAGTAATAAGCAGGATGATTCTTAAGATCCCAGATACCATCAGCGTATTCGGAAATCAAGGTATTCCTAGTACCCCAAAGGTCTTCGTCTTCAACATTCTCGTTATTCGGACCTACAGTCAAGCTTCTGCTGGAGTTGCCCAAAATAACGTGAGCAGATGCGCCTAAAGAGAAGGAACGCAAATACGGCAAGCGAACCGCATATGTCGGAACCAATTCAAAAATACTTCCAGAATATTCAATCTTTGCGGACTTTGTAGAGTCATCAAAGGATTCACTGAAATTGGACATGTAGTGCTGCCACAGAGAAGCACCCATGGCACCAAAATCACCCATAGGGAATGAAATATTAAAAGACGGCATCCCCATAGAATTGCTCAACAAGTGATGGCCCTTCTTAGATGCAGCATCCATTTCCAACAGGAAATTCAAATTAAACACAACGTTCTTATCAAAGGCTAGGCGAGCTGGGTTCACAACGGAAATACCTTCAGAGTCACCAGTCTTTGCGTTGCCTGCGTAGCCACGGCCAGCAGCGGAAGCCGTACCACCAAGAACTTGTTCTTCACCAAGAGCGTCAATACCGATGGAGGAACCAAAAGACAAACTTGCGAAAACGCACAGGAAGGCAGCAAACTTTTTCATTACTTATCGATCCTCTTGGAAGACATCCAAAGTTTAAGGCTCATAGGATTTTCTACCGCCTTGGTAAAGTCATATCGGGCATAATCAAAATTGCCTAGGAATATGCGAATCGTATTACCATCATCATCGATGCGATCATAGTAAAGGGTATCTCGTTCCTGCAGCATCGGGTAACCCATCTTCAGAACAATTCTCAAGGGGTTTTTATCGCTAGCCTTGTTAACCAATTCACGAACACCTTGACTTATCTGCAAAGACAAAGAATCAGATTCATGGAAGACCAAATTCGGATGGCCGTCTTCAACGATGACATTCTTGTTGAGACGATACTGTTCCATTCGACGGATTTCTGTTCCTAAGCTATCAATGAAGGAACCAACGACCACCTGAATAGGCAGACCGAATTCGCTTTCACTTTCACCATCATTGCTAGCCATAGTCAGCTGAGCAAGGGAAACCGTTTGACGAACATCGTAGCCATCACCCTTATTTTCAAGGGGACTATCCTTATAAGCTTCCTGAACCGCATCCAGAATTTTTTCTGAAGGGAATACAAGGACCAAGGAATCACGACCACCGCCATGGATCACCGGGCAATCCTCGCAATCTTCGTTGATTTCCATGATATTGGCAGCACGGGCTGTATTGAACGTATGGAAAGAAGAGTCTCCTGCGAACAAGTACATATACGGCTGGCGCTTCGTACCCGGCCCATAGAAACGATAAAGTTTTTCCAGCTTAGGAGTAGAAAGACGAAGTTGCAAATAAACACCATAGGTAGCCTTCTTCAATTCCTCAACCAAGGCAGAAGGCAAATCCAACCCAACAACGGAAGTATCCTTCTTTGTATAGGACACTTCAAAGGTGGTATCAGCAGAACCATCAGCTTCCCAATATTGCAAAGAATCCAGCCACACAGAATCGGCAACACTCGCCATTTTGATCAACTGGTTCTTTGTTTTAGCATAGCGAATTTTCCAGCTAAGATTTACATCAACGACTTCCTTGCCCGGAACTGAATCGGACGGAAATCCGGCTGTCTTATAAAGGTTCTGGAACCAGCAGAAAGACAAGGCTGCAGACAAAGAATCTGATTTCAACTTGGCAAGTTTTTTGTCAGTCAGATTGAAATAGAATTCCATAACCATATCTTGAGATACATTAGACGTTCTTCCCAAAAGGAAGGCCAAACTGTCCGCCTTGCGAGGCACAAGGTTTTGTCCAAGAATCACAGAGTCTGGTTTAAGATTGTCAATAGTCAGCACTTGAACCTTGTAACTATCGGGCATGCCATGACTAGACAACCAACTACTTACACCAGAGTCGTCTGTGTCAAAAAGACACGATGTAAAAAGTGCTGCAACAGCAAACAATAAGCCTAATTTTTTCACTCAGAACTCCTAAGTTCTATCCATGTAAATTTCCACATAGAATATAGAAAGTTTCAATATGGCAAACCAAGAAAATGCCCCAAAGAAACAGGCTTTTATAGCCGGAGATTACACTACACAAAAGAACACCATTTATTCGTGTTTTTATTTTAAAAACAAACCTTTTTCCATAACAATCCAAAGACATAAACTCTCTAGTTTTTCTAAATTTCAGCCCGTAAAATTTTAGAGGAAACTATGACTAAGTTCAACGCTCATTTTAGAAACATCAACGGCGACGATACCTACCCGGTAACCGACGTCATTTATCGTTCCAAGGTCGACAACAGCCTCCTAGAAGTGGAACACGACCGTAAGGCTCTGGCTGAACGCAGTCCGGAAGAATGGAAGAAGCTGTTTGCCGAACGCCGCATGAGCTTTGAACCGGCTGACCAGAGTGGTATCTGGAGCAAGCGCGAAATGGTTCTCCCGGATATGCCGGTGGAAGACATCGTCACCATGCGCGAAGGTTGGAGCCCGCTGTTCGACGCAGCTCCCATCGCCAAGGAACTTGGCATCAAGAGCCTGAAGGTGAAGCTTTGCGGTAACTCCCATACCGGTTCCTTCAAGGATCTGGGCATGACCGTTCTCGTGAGCCAGGTGAACCACATCATCAAGAAGAACATTCACCCGATCGACGCCGTAGCTTGCGCCTCTACTGGCGACACCTCTGCAGCCCTTTCCGCTTACTGCGCTAAGGCAGGCATCCCGTCCATCGTGTTCCTGCCCGCCGGCAAGACCAGCGTTGCTCAGCTGATCCAGCCCATCTCTAACGGCAGCATCGTTCTCGCCTTGGACACCGACTTCGACGGTTGCATGAAGATCGTTCAGGAAGTCACCAAGGACAACCGCATTTATCTCGCCAATTCCATGAACAGCCTCCGCGTAGAAGGCCAGAAGACTATCTCTCCGGAAATCTGCCAGGAACTTGGTTGGAAGGTTCCCGACACCGTGATTATTCCGGGCGGCAACCTGGGTAACGTTTCCGCTCTCGCCAAGGGTTTCGAAGACTGCAAGGCTATGGGCCTCATCGACCGCATTCCTCGCATCATCGTGGCTCAGGCCGAAAACGCAAATCCGTTCTACCAGGCTTACGAACGCGGCTTCGACCAGCTGGTTCCCATGCAGGCCAAGAAGACTCTCGCTTCTGCAATCCAGATTGGTAACCCGGTCAGCTATCCCAAGGCTGTTCGCGCCATCCAGAGCACCAACGGCATGGTGGTCAGCGTCTCCGAAGAAGAACTGGCAAACGCAGCACACCGCGGCGACCGCATCGGTCTCTACTGCTGCCCCCACACTGGTGTGGCTCTCGGCGCTCTCGAAAAGCTGGTTGCCGCAGGCAAGATCGACAAGGACGAAGAAGTGGTTGTCATCAGCACCGCTCACGGCCTCAAATTCACCGAATTCAAGGTGGGCTATCACGAACAGAAGCTGGAAGGCATTGCTAGCAAGTACGCCAACCCCGTGTTCAAGGCTCCCGCAGAAATCGGCCCCGTCATGGACATCCTGAAGAAGGAAATGGCTGCTCGCCGCAGATAATCGCTGCGCAAGTTCGTCGCGCGGGCAAACGCCCCGCAACCTACAAATTAAAGAAGCCTCGGGTAAAACCGAGGCTTTTTCTTTATTTGCAACCACCCGCCAAAACCGACTTATTTTCCGTTATACTGAACGTGAAGGTGTTCAGCCGCCTTGCCAGGAGACTCCAGCAAAACAACATACCGCTCATCAAGTTTCGCCCTTACTTTATCCGCAATCAACTTACGGTTTTCCATAGAAATCTTTGAATCCTTGGTTCGAAAATCAAGGGCAGAATTCTTATAATGCTTGGAATTGCTCATATGACCGGCATAGTCATTCCCACTGGTAACCACCGGGACATAATCGTTTCCAAGTACCTCCCAATAGACACCTACTACAACGACAAGAGCTGAGTCCATCTGGGGTTTTAGACGTTTCACATTAACGCTATTGTCCTTCAATTTGACTTGAGATAAAGCCTCCTTATGCATGGGGGTTGTATTGATCATATCGTATTCAGTAAGTCTTGCGCCATTCAAAATAATGAAACGTTTAACTTGCTCAGCTGACTCCCCCACAATGCTTTTCAAAGCCTTTGTTACATCTGGAGATTTTTCTTTCACGACGGAAGCTACACCATCTACAGCATCCATTCCCGTCTTTATGACTTTTTCGGCTGCAGGGGAAATTTTCACCTCGTTGCGCCAATTGGGATAGATTAGATAAAAAGCGGCGATGGTAATCAGGACACCAAGGATTAGAGCACAACCAAACTTCATATAAGTAATGATACTAAAAAAACGAGGCGCTGAGCCTGCTTTTTTGATGGGGCCTTGAGCCCCTTCAAAAAAGAAAGGGCCCTCCAAAGAGGACCCTTTCCTAAGAAGGAGAAAATATGAGCGGTTTCGGGACCCTTGAGCAAACCAGATGGGGAGCAACGGTTCAACTCAAAAGAGTTTCATCCATTCACCGATCACGACACGTAATATATGCTTTCTTTTTCAGCGAAGAACTACCATTTTGCTTACATTTTTGTGAAAGCAATCGTTTTTCGCTTCCTTCCAGCAGAGTCGTTACTCTTCGCGGAAGATGATCTTGCACTTCGGAACGAAACGGAAGCCACCGCGGCGATGACGTTCGATTTCGAAGAACTTCTTAACGCCCTCAGTAGGACGAGAAGGATCATCAGAACCGTTAATATGAGCAATCACGCGATTCAAGCGGCTTTCAAAGTTAGGACGCAGCGGATCCATGCAAATGGCCGGGTCACGTTTAAATTCACGGTTTTCGTATTCTTCACGACCAGAAGCGGTGTACTCACGAAGCAAGTTACGGAGGATTCGAGCCGGAACGTTACGCATCAAGTGTTTGTTGTTCACGGAAATGGAATCGTCGCTCTTGTAGTAAACGATGGTAACAGAGTCGTTCATGGCTTCGAGGAGCTGTTCCTGAGCCTTCTGGATCGGAGCCCAGGAATCAAATTCCTGCTTAACCACAGCACTCATCAACTTATTGAACGGTTCCGGAGCAGTGATGTTTGCCTTGTAGTCGAGATAAACGATACCTGCCGGAGCGCCATAGTAACAGTCCTTATGAATCAAGACTGTACCAGTCTTTTCATCGACAACGTCTTCAAGAGCCTTAACACAGGACATCTTCTTTTCAGCCTCGACGTCCCATTCCAGTCCGTTTTCAGCAAGGCAGTCACCGAAAGTCGCATACACAGCAACCTTACGGCCATTAACGTAAACACATTCATCATCGCGCTTTTCTGCAGTAGCACGATTTTCCAAAGCTTCAACAAAAGAGGTCTGGGAAGCTCTAAATTCCATGTATTCGTACGGCGGGGTGTTCAAAAGGATGGGGCCAATCTGCACCAAGCCCTTGAACCAGCGCATGGGGTTCGTGACCAATGCACCCGGAGTATCAAAGCGGAACGAGAAGAATTCCTTGCGATTTCCGTCGATCAACTCACGACGAAGGAACTTGGAATCCTTAAGCAGAGTATAACGTTTCGGAATAATATCCAGGCAAAGCTGACGTACATCTTCTGTTGCATAGAACTGAGAAATGTAAGGCAGATAGGAACGAAGCACGCTACGAGCAGGAATAGCTTCGAAGGTTGCGCAACGGTCAATAATACGCTGCATGAATGCATCCGGGCTTTCACCGCGTTCGTACAACCAGGAAACGACGCTATTCATCATCAAGCGATGAGAACTTTCATCCACGAAAGAGTCTTCAAAATAAATATCATTCAACATCTTTACGTCGATTCGAGAATCGCGCTTTACCAAGGTCAAAATATCCTTGATCGGGTACGATATCAGCAGTTCGATATGAGTCAATTGAAGAAATAGATTTGAAAGCACTTTTTTACCTCTCATTCCATGACCTGGATTTATTGAACTCAGGCCACACTTTTATCCTAATTTAGCAAAATAAATCTTTAGTGCAAAACAATTGTCTATATTTTACCCATGAATTCGGCTAAAATCCACTTACTCTCAGATGAAATCATCAATAAAATCGCAGCAGGCGAAGTTATTGAGCGACCGGCATCCGCCGTCAAGGAACTGGTAGAGAACGCTATTGACGCTGGAGCAACCCGAATTCAGGTATCCATCGAGCAGGGTGGCAAGAAAAAGATTCAGGTAACCGATAACGGCAAAGGAATGAACGCCGCAGACTTGGATCTCTGCTACCTCAGGCATACCACATCAAAGCTTTTTGATGCCGACGATCTTTTCCACCTCCACACAAATGGTTTCCGTGGCGAAGCCGTGGCATCCATTGCAGCCGTTTCAAAACTGACAATTACCAGCGCCACCGACGAAGGAGACAGCGGACGCATCATCCTTAATGGCGGAAATGTCGTTGAAAAACAGGACATTCAAGCTTGCCGAGGAACAACGTTCCTTGTTGAAGACTTGTTCTTCAACACCCCTGTCCGCAGAACCTTCTTAAGCAGCGAAACCGCAGAAGGCACCCGCATTTTTGAGGTAATCCTCAAAACAGCCATTGCACATCCCGAAATTCGTTTCGACTACAAAGTCGGTGACAAGACTGTTTTCACAGGTGTTCCAGGAGAGCTCCGCAGCCGTATTGCAGAAGCCATCGGTTCCAAGATCGCAAAAGCTCTCCTCCCCGTCGATTATACAGAAGCCGGCATCCACGTTTGGGGCTTTGTCTCCCCCACAACCGAAACCAACGGCAAACGCAACCATCAATTCCTTTTCATCCGTAATCGTCCCATCGAAAGCAAGATGGTCAGCAAAGCGGTGACTCAGGCTTACGAGCCCTACGGCGCACAATGCAAGCCCGTATCCGTCTTGTTCCTAGACATGCCGGATATGGAATTCGATGTCAACGTCCATCCTGCCAAAAGAGAAGTCCGTTTCGCCAACGGCAACCTGGTATTCCTTGTGGTGTCCCACGCCATTCGCGAAACATTCAAGCAAGACATGGAAGCTAACGCACCCTTCATCGATCTTGCAGAAGAACTGGGAAAAGAACAGGACGAAGTTGTCCCCAATTGGTTGAGTGATGTAAAGCCAGCGCAAAGCTACGGATTTTCCGAGCCTGTAAAAACAGCACAAACATCCGGCACAACCAGCGAGACATCCAAAGATTTCAGAGAGGAACCAAGTTTCGGCGCCATGCCGCGTCCAGAAACACGCCCCGTTTTCACTCCGGTAAAGTCAAGTAAGCCCATCAGCGACGTTGCACAGGATTTGTTTAGCCAGCCCGAAGCCGGCAAAATCATTTCTCTTGAAAACGAACCTGTAAAGCAGCCCGTCCAAGATCCCATTTGGAATCCGCCAACATTCTTCCAAATAGCAAACACATACATTGCTGGTGAAGACGCAAACGGATTGCTGGTTATCGATCAACATGCAGCCCATTCCAGAGTTCTCTACGAGCAGGCTCTCGACATTCTGCGCAACGGATCCGCATTGGACAGCCAAGAACTTCTCTTCCCTGAACTTCTTGAACTTTCCAAGATTGAAATTGAAGTTTTAAAGTCTGTTGCTGACCAATTCGAACGCTTAGGTTTCTTCATTGAACCCTTTGGCGGCGACACCTACCAGATTCGAGCCATTCCCAGCGCATTGCCCTTATCTCGGGCAATCAAGGCCGTAAAGGACTTCTTAGATAGCATTGGCGATCGTAACGACGGTAGCGGCGACATGGTCAAAGTGCAGGACGTTATAGCAAAGGCCTGGGCAAAAACAAATGCCTACCAGGCCGGGGATAAGCTGAAGTCCGAAGAAATGGCATCTCTGGTAGGGCAATTAATGGCTACAGAAGAACCGTTAAAGTCTCCCTACGGAACACCAACCTTGATGCGTTTGACTCTAGACGAGCTTAGCAAAAAATTCAGACATTAATTTTTCAGAATTGTAATCAGCTTGTAAATTCTGCAACAAATCTCTTGAAAATGACGGTGTCACAGCCGTCATTTTTTTTACGGTGTCCGCAACAGCATTTAACGTCTGCAAATCAAATTTTCTCGAAATAAATTCTGGGAAAACATTCTCTTGAAGAATGATATTCGGCAGAGCAAAAAATTTTGTTTTCACGGAACGTTTAGCCACGGCCATAGTCAAAAAATCCGGTTTCGTACACACCACCGTTGGACAATTGGACAAGGCAAGTTCCAGAGTCGCCGTGCCAGGTGCAGAAACGGCCATACAGGCAGATCGGTACAATTTCACACGCTCTTCTGCTAATTTAGGAGACACACAAACGGAGACCTTCCGTTCCAATGCTGAGCAAAACTTGGTCAAAGCCTTTTCGAAAACAGGAACAAGAGAATCCCTTGCAGCTAGCAAAACTACTTCCTTGCTCTGCAAAATAGCATTCTGTTCACACTTTCTTATAACATCAAGAAATACCTGAATGTTTCTCAAGGCTTGACTTTTTCTGCTTCCCGGCAACAAAAGAATTTTACCGCCATCATCAGCAGGAGAAGCGAAACACTCCGCATCAGCTTGCAAAACCGATCTTGCAAAAGGGTGAATCATTTTCACCACGTTGCAATTAGCACTCTTGTACGCCTCACGTTCAAAATCAAAAAATACAGCCAAAGAAATTCTATCACAATTGGCAAACAACTTCGCACGATGCGATTTCCATGCCCAAATCTGAGGTGGCGCAACGTACAGCACCGGCTTTCCTAATTTCTTTGCCAGAGCCACCAGTTTCATATTGAAGCCCGGA
Organism: Fibrobacter sp.; assembly: GCA_024399065.1. NCBI lineage: Bacteria > Pseudomonadati > Fibrobacterota > Fibrobacteria > Fibrobacterales > Fibrobacteraceae > Fibrobacter > Fibrobacter sp. The sequence goes on from JAKSIB010000019.1 coordinate 45,095, forward strand.
TAGTCAATGGACACCAAGCCTTTGCAGTCCTCGGATTTCAGCGCAGTTTCTAGGGCCTTGTAATTTTTACGAAGCTGAAAATATTTCGGAAGAACATCTCCAAAACCAGAAACCGGCAGGGCATCGAAATTAATCAGCGGAAGCAAACCCGCTTCTTGCATACGGACTCCGCCAGCACCACAAGCCATGTAATCTTTTTGATTGCAGCGACTGGCAACAGCAACTTGCTTTACAAGTTCCTCGCCAAGGCAGTCCCCGGAATCTTCGCCAGCACAAAAAAGTATGTACGGTTTACCGCTTTGCACGGTTAGATACCCAGACCTTCAACGATCCCAAATCCTTACGGAGATACTGGAACAATTCCGGAGTATAGACAACTTTCTTTTTCTTCAGGGAAAGAATATGTGAATAGCCAGATTCGGTTTCTACGTGGCAGACAATTTCACAGGCATGTTCACTTTCATCGAAGGGTTCGTAGCGGTCCATAACATCTTTCAGTTTCTCAATAAATTCCTCAGTCACCATTGAAGAATAAATTGACATGTGTATGTAGCTAACCATGCTAGAACGCACACGATCCAGCTGAACAACTTCTTCGACAATCACTTGTTTTTCTTCACGATCGCGCTGCTGTTCCAGGACGCCCTTCACAAGAACGCGGTCATCCAAAGCCACAGAATCACGAAGCTGCTCCCAAGTATCCTTCTTGAAGAAAATACCAACATCACCGTGGAAGTCCTGAATATTGCCAGAACCCAAAGTGTCACCACGCTTAGTTTCAAAAGACTTCAAGGAAGTGATGACGCCGCCAACAATAACAGTGTCACCAAGATGCTTACTCAATTCATCATCCGCCAAGGAGCAGCTGGTAAAGCCCTGCAATTCCGGACGGAATTCATCAAGAGGATGTCCGGAAAGGAACAAGCCAAGAACATCACGTTCCTTGTTCAGCATTTCCATAGCAGTCCATTCTTCAGCTTCTTCCAACACCTCTGCGGAGCTATCCATTGCCGGAGCCGCGCCACCCAAGTCAAACAAGGAAATCTGACCACGGTCGCGATCTTCCTGACAACGGGCAGCCACTTCCAAGGCGCGATCTACAGAAGCCATCAACACGGCTCGGCTTCCAGGGAACTCATCCAAGGCGCCAGCCATAATCAAGCTTTCTACAAAGCGTTTGTTCATGGGAGCGCGTTTTTCCTTCTGCTCGCCTTGGTATTCAGCCACACGCTTGGTAAAGTCAAACAAATCCTTAAACTTGCCACGTCGTTCACGTTCAGCTACGATATCATCAACGACACCAATACCCACACCACGAATACCGGCAAGGCCAAAGAGAATCTGATGTTCCTTATTTGCCGTAAACACACCCATGGAGGCATTGATATTAGGAGAAACCACTTCAATATCAAGACGCTTACATTCCAGGATGATGGTCACGATATCTTCAGTCTTACCCATCTTGGATGTCATGGAGGCAGCCATGTATTCCGGACCATAATGGGTCTTCAGATAAGCAGTCTGATAAGCAACGTATGCGTAAGCAGCAGCATGACTCTTGTTAAATGCGTAACCGCAGAACGGAAGCACCGCATCCCACACCTTCTTAATCAATTCGTGGGAATAGCCTCGGGCTTCGCACTTGGCAAAGAATTCCGGAGTCAGCTTTTCCATCTTTTCAGGCATTTTCTTAGCCATGATACGACGGATGTTATCAGCGCCACCTAGAGAATAACCACCAAGAATCTGGGCCAGCTTCATCACCTGTTCCTGGTACACGATAACACCATAGGTTTCACCAAGAACCTGTTCCAAGTCCGGATGGTAGCAGTCCACTTCTTCAGTGCCCAACTTTCGTGCAATAAAGTGCGGAATCTGATCAATCGGGCCCGGACGATACAGGGCGTTCATAGCGATCAAGTCTGTGATACGGGTCGGTTTCAGTTCACGCAGGTATTTCTGCATACCCGGAGATTCGAACTGGAACACCGTAGTGGTCATACCCTTACTCAGAAGTCCAAAGGTTTCCTTGTCATCCAAAGGAATATGGGCCATGTCCACTTCGATATCACGGTTTTTCTTAACCATGTTCACCGTGTCTTGAATGATGGACAAGTTGATGAGACCCAAGAAGTCCATTTTCAGAAGGCCGATATCTTCTGCGTAATGCTTATCGTACATCACCACCGGAGTATCTTCAGCGGCAGCACGATACAAGGGAGCCAAGTTGTAAATAGGAGTCGGGGTAATCACCACACCACAGGCATGAACACCCGTCTGGCGCGGAAGATCTTCCAGAGACAAAGCCACGTTCCAAAGGTTCTGGTAGGAAGCGCGGCTGTTGATCATTGCCTGCAACGGTTCCGGGCTATAGCCATCTTCCAAGGGATTGCCCTTCTTGTCCTTACCCGTCCAAGCCTGCTTCAAGCTGAAATTCAATGTACGCTGGGGGAACAACTTGGTAATGACCTTTGCTTCGCCCGGGGCAAAACCAAGTACGCGAGCCACGTCTGTAATCACAGCCTTGGACTTAAGCATGCCGTATGTAATAATCTGGCCTACGCATTCCTTGCCGTACTTTTGGGTCACGTAATCAATCACACGACCACGGTCACGGTCCGCAAAGTCCGTATCAATATCAGGCATGGACACACGTTCCGGATTCAAGAAACGTTCGAAGAGCAAGTCAAACTTCAGCGGGTCAATGTCCGTAATACCGATGATATAGGTAACAAGAGAGCCTGCTGCAGAACCACGGCCCGGGCCCACGGGAATACCATTATTACGAGCCCAGTTAATGAAGTCCCACACAATAAGCAGGTAACCCGCAACGTTCATGTTTCGGATACAGTTCAGTTCCTTATACATGCGTTTGCCAACGTCAGTCTCATGTTCCGGGAACTTAAAGTTCTCTTCCGGGAAACGCCACTTCAAGAAACCATTGCAAAGATGGATGATGTAGATATCAGAATCCGACCCTGGTTTACACCAGCGATGGACAGCCTTTTCCCAAGCCTTATGGTCATCTTCATTGAATAATTCAGGAGAAGCCAGGCGATCGATTTCAGCTTTGTCCTCGTCAGTCAAGGCATCTGGTTCGATACCTTTCTCTTCGCAAATCTTGGCCTGAAGTTTTTTCTTTTTATCCTTGATGACGCCGCCCAGTTCTCTTTCCTTGACAACCGGGTACTCAGCATCATATTCGGCCTTCATAATGGCCTTGATTTTCTGATATTCTTCACCCGCCAAGAAATCATCTGGGATTTTGAATCGGGGCCAGAATTCATCACCGATACCGGTTTTCACGATATAGTTGCAACGTTCTGCAATCTTAACCGTATTTTCGATGGCTCCAGGAATATGACCAAACAGTTCGCGCATTTCTGCTTCGGACTTGTAGTAAAAGCCTTCTGTAGGAAAGCGTTTGTCCTGAGAATCGTTCAACGTTGTCTTTGTGGAAATACAACGGAGGATTCTATGTGCCTGGGCATCTTCTTTTTTGATGTAATGGATGTCACCGACAGCCACAACTTCACGGCCCAATTCATTGGCCAACTGAACAGTATAATCGTTCACCAGTTTCTGCGGAGCAAAGCCATTATCGCAAACAGAGAAATACAAGTGATCGTGATCGAAAATCTTGTCCAGGCGTTCCATGTATTCGCGGGCAACAGAATTTCGGCCTGCTGCAACGCTGGTACCATACTTACTGAAAAAGTCACCTGCAATGGCAATAATGCCTTCCTTGAACTGTTCAACCGTTTCCAGGGGAACAGACGGAATTTCAGCCCAACGATCGCCATCTTCGTAACGGTAGCTGACAATACGAAGTAGGTTATAGTAGCCCTTTTCGTTTTCAACAAGCAGGGTCAAACGTTCGTATGTTGTAGTATCCTTGGGAGTGGCACTGGGTGTATCCACATAGATGTGGCATCCGTGAACAGTCTTTACTGGTGGAAGGCCCTTTTCCTTTCGCTTCTTGTTCAACCCCTGTCCGCGAGTCTGGATTTCCAAAATACCAAACATGGCGCCATGGTCTGTAAGAGCCACGGCGGGAGCATTATCATCGGCAGCTGCAGCCAAAATATCATCCAATCGAGCGGACGACTGCAAAACAGAAAATTCAGAATGTGTCTGGAGATGAACAAAAGCCATAATTACAATTTAAAAATTCCCAAATAAAAAGACGACTTACCATCAGGTAAATCGCCTTTAAATGAAGATTTGTCAAAAAAAATTAGAATCAGCAGGATCTTGATCAGTCGAACTATTCTGCGATCGTGAAACTATTCACGACAATGTTATCAAAGGTTCCAGAACCATAATGAATGTTAGTCGTCACCTCACTCATGCAGCATTCATCCTTATAGCCAATCATAATCTTGTCATAGTTATAAATGTCGGTTCTGTATGACGGCATAAAGCCAAAATCGCTTTCTGCAGAAGCAATCAAGGTTCCATTGACATAAAGAGACATAGATCCTTCCAGCCATTCTGCACGAATCTTATTCCAACCGTCATTAAACTTCACCGGACCAAAGACATAGCGTTGTTCATCCTCCCCGTTCTTGAAGAAGTAAAGATTCTGATTCAAAACGAGGAAACTCATACGGCCTTCGTTAGAGCCAAGCAAAGCACTATTTTTGTAATTAAAAGCTGAATCCGGCTTGAAATCGAATTCTGCATAACCATAGGGAATTTCCATATCAAAGCTAAAAGGCAAAACAACCTTTTCACCGGACTTAATAGACAAAGCCTTTCCACTAACACCTTCTACATAGGAAACTTCACCAAGGTCTGTTCCCATGTCAAAGTTTTCGGAATAAATGGGAGTGGAAGATTCAATATGCTTCTTGGCAGGAGCAGCCGTATCTGCAGTAATAACAGTATCAACAACTGTGGTATCGATCACATCCGGCAAGTTCTTGTAGCGAAGGGTTCTGGAAATACGGAACTGGTCGAAGGAGCCCGATGTTGTCATGCCATGGTGCTGACCGGTAGGTTCCATACAGCAGTAGCTCTTGTAGCCAATAACCAAAAGATTGCCGAACTTTTTACCACGGGTCGACGGCTCATAGCCCAGAGTATGTTCCATGCGGGCAACGAGAGAGTCATTTACCCACAGGCTTAAATAGCCATCGCCCCATTGACCGCCAATCTTAGTCCAACCAGAACCAAAATCAACAGGAGCCTTCACGAAGAAATGCTGATCCGCATGATTTTTCTGGAAAATCAATTCGCCGTCTTTCACAAAGAAATGAAGTCTTGCTTCGTCATTGCCAAGCAAGGTACGAGCAGGCTTGTCAAAGAAATCTTCGCCGGGACGGAACCAGAATTCTACGGTACCCTGAGACATGGGGCGAGTCAAGTTAATGCCCAACGGAGCAACCTGGCCATCCTTAAGATTCAAAGCCAAGCCACAAACACCCTTAACCAAAAAACCTTCCTGGAAAATGTATTCCAGTTCATCGAGATTTTCCGTAAGTGCATCCATCATGAGTGCGGGGAACTTACATCCAAGGTCATCAAGCAAATTTGTATTAAGGGGTGCCTTACCAGAAGCATTTTCCAAGGAATCAAAATATTCCGGAACACCAAAAAGGTTCCAAGAGCGCCACAGGGTAGCTTCGCTTGAGCCCATTGCAACAACATTCTCATTGTTATCGGGAACATTGGGGCTGGAAACGTCTTCGGAATTAGATCCTTCCGAGCAAGCAATCAAGGACGCTCCCAAAAGACAGGACCCCATCAAAAGGGCGCCTATACTAAACTTTTTGCTGAAAAATTTCATAAATTCCTCCCTATAGTTTTTCATATAGCAACTGAATTCAATATATGAAAAAATCACTTCCTTTGCAAGAAAGTGACCGAACGAGGGTCCTTTTTGCATTAGAAAATCAAAAAAGTTCTATTATTTATATAAAAGGACAAAGCCAAGACTATGAAACAGTTTCCAAAAATAGCGATTGATGCACGCATGGTGCGCAAATCCGGTATCGGGACCTGTATACAGCATTGGCTAAAAGATGTGGGTTACCGCATTGCCTTGGGCAATCCCTCCGAACTTGACGAGTTCAAGGAATTTGTTCCTACGCAGATTCCCTTTATCAGCAGAATTTACGGATACGAAGAGCAATTAAAGTTTCCTTATAGCAAACTGCGCAGGGAACACCCCGATATTTTACATGTTCCCCACTGCAACATTCCTCTGTTCTACCGAGGAAAGATGATTGCAACCGTCCATGACTTGACCCATTTGGTCTATCCGGAATTTTTACCGTTCAAATTGGTCCATCTCTATTTCAAATTCATCTTTTGGTTTGTTTGCAAACGAGCCAACCACATTATGGTGGTTTCGGAAAGCACCAAGAGAGACTTGCTGCGTTTCTACAAAGTTGACGAAAACAAAGTTACCGTCGTTCCCCTTGGTGCAGGCTCTGAATTCATACGAAAGCAAAAAACAGATATTGAATACCTTTACGACAAGTACAATATTCCGCGTGACAAGAAGACCGTTCTTTACGTAGGCAACTTCCTTCCCCACAAGAATTTGAACGGACTTCTGGAAGGTTTCGCCCAGATGAACGGCAAGGAAAACTGCAGACTTGTTCTCGTAGGAAAAGCGTTCGACGGTCGAACCAAGGCCACCAAGGAAGCTGAACTCGGGATTCAGGATTTGACAATCCACGCAGGAATGGTAAGCCAGGAAGACTTGGTCAACTTGTACAACTTGGCAGACCTATTCGTCCTACCCTCCTTGTACGAAGGCTTTGGTCTGCCCATTTTGGAAGCGATGGCTTGCGGCACGCCCGTTGCCTGCTCCAACACATCATCCATGCCCGAAGTCGGAGGCGGCCTGGCAACCTACTTCAATCCCAAGGATTCGTCAAGCATTGCTCGCGCACTAGAAGCGGCTATCGACACCAAGGGGCTTCACGATGCAGAAATAGAAGTCTGGGTCCACAAGTTTTCCTGGGAAAACTGCGCAAAGCAGATCCAAGACATTGCAATTAAAGTTGCAGAGCAGTAATCCATGAATCAGCGCTTAAAGAAAATCCTTTCCAACCTGCTGAAGATCGCCATTAGCGTTGGCGGTCTTGCATACATTTTCTGGAAGGTCCCTTTTGGCGAGGTCAGCAACCACTGGACAACGCATGCGCTTCCCTGGATTGGACTCATCCTGCTTTGCACCGTTTTTAGCATGTGCATTCAAGCAATCCGTTGGCGTGGTTTGCTGCTCGAAGAAGGCAAGAAAGTTCCCTTCAAGACATTTTATTCCTACATCGCCCTAGGCTACTTCTTCAACAATCTTCTGCCCAGCGGTTTTGGTGGTGACGCCGTTAAGACAATCGCCTTCGGAAAGAAATTCGGCAATACGGCCAATTCTGTTGCTGCGGTTGCCATCTCAAGAGTCATGGGACTTTTGGCAATGTTCATTTGTTTCTTTGCCATGTTGCCCTTCGTGATTTCCCGCTACGACATTCCACCTCTTTACACAGGTGCGGTAAGCGTTGTCGCCTTGATTTGCATATTCATTATCATTGGCGGCCTGTTCTCCGATAAAATTAAACTGCCGGAAGCCATTACAAAGCGCGTTCCCTTCTTGCTGAAATTGCAGAATGCCTTTTCCATCTACCGCAATTATCCCAAGGCATTTTTCCTTTCTGGCCTGGATTCCATCTGGTTGCAGATTTCCTCCATCGTAATTCATTACTCCTATTTCCAAGCTGTCGGCGTTCCGGTGGATTTGGCAACCATCACCGTATTCATGACCATCACGATTACCATCACAATGCTTCCCATTTCTATTAACGGCATTGGTCTTCGTGAAAATCTGAACGTAAGTCTTTTCACTGGTCTCCTGGGAATCCCCGCCGACATCGTTCTAGCAGCAGCCCTTATCGGATACATTCCTATGTTGTTCCAGGCCGTGCAGGGCGCCTTTGCTTTTGCCCTATTGAAAGGCAAGAAATAAGTTCAATCGAAACCCACAAAAATTTTGAAAAAAAAGTCTCAGCACAAAGCCGAGACTTTTAAATTTTGATGTCGAGAAAGATTATTCCCAGTTTTCAGCCTTGAGCTCGCGACCCCAGATTTCATCGAAGACATCCTTAACAGTCTTGCCACCATAGAGCAATGCGTACACGCCGTTAACGATAGGCATATCCACACCAAGTTTATCAGCCAAAGCCTTAGTGCTGCGGCAGGTCGGAACGCCTTCTGCGATCATCTTCATGCCACCAAGAACCTGATCAATGGTTTCGCCCTTACCGATGTGTTCACCCACATAGCGGTTACGGCTGTGCTGAGAAAGGCAGGTCACAATCAAGTCACCCATACCGGCAAGGCCAGCGAAGGTTTCGGGATTGGCGCCCATAGCCTTACCCAAGCGGCACATTTCTGCCTGACCACGAGTGAGGAGAGCTGCACGGGTATTATCGCCAGCGCCGATGCCGTAGAGAACGCCGGAAGCAATTGCAATCACGTTCTTCACGGAACCGCAAAGTTCAACACCGATAATATCGGTAGAAGTATAGACGCGGAGGTAGGAGCAGCTCATTGCCTGCTGGACAAGCTTTGCAGAGTCCTCGTTAGTAGAGGCTGCAACGATAGCGGTCAACACATGACGGCTAACTTCTTCAGCATGGGAAGGACCACTAAAGGCAACCATCTTGTCGTCGGTGAGCCAAGGAACCTTTTCAAGGAGAACTTCGCTCATGAGCTGGTTGGTACCTTCGAGAATACCCTTGGTAGCGCAAACCACAACCGGTTCCTTACCCTTTTCCGGAGTCCACTTACCAAGATTTTCGGCAACACCACCCATGAACTGGGACGGCACCACGATCATGACCATTTCAGCACCATCGAGAGCTGCGTTCATATCGGTGGTATACTTGAAATCGGCCGGGAAAATCACACCAGGAAGCTTATCCTTGTACTGGTGTTCGGTAGAGAGCAAGTCTACTTCAGCCTGAGAGTTTGTCCAAAATGTAATGTCGTTCTTATTTTCGTAAATCACCTGACCCAGGGTAAGACCCCAGCCACCAGTACCCAAAACTGTAACTTTCATTGTGAAAACCTCTTTTTTGTAATCTACATAATTAATGAGAAATAAAGTACTTTCAGCGTATTTTTATGCTTTCGGTGCCTCGGATTCATTTGTTTGAGCAATTTCAGCACCCTTCGGGGTCTTGCGCTTGCTACCAAAGCCATTTTCGGTACCATTCATCAAACGCTTGATGTTACCACGATGCTTGATGATAATGAAAATGCCGATCAAGGAAGTAACAATTGCCAGAGGCAAGGTGAAGTGGTCGTACACCGGATAAGGCGCGCCGCAGTAGCCCATGACAGACAGGACCACCAACATAGCGCAGGCACCAATGCTACCCACAGACACATACTTGGTGGAAACCGTAAGAACAATCCACACAGCGAACGCAGTAAGTGCGGTAACCGGGCAGAGGCAAAGGAACACACCGAGAGCAGCGAGAACGCCCTTACCACCACGGAAGCCGGCAAAGCAAGTGTAGCTGTGGCCCAAGATTACCAGGAGGCCGGCAACCAGGGGAACCCAGTAAGTGTAATCGGCACCGCCGGCTGCAACCTGGGCTTCACACATCTTCATGGCGATGAAAGGACCAAAGAAGCCCTTCAGCAAATCCATGAAGACTACGGGAAGAGCGGGCTTCCAACCAAGCACACGGAAGGTGTTGGTCAAGCCGGCATTCTTGGAACCGTAGTCACGGATATCAAAGTTTTTTCCTTTCGCGAGTTTTGCGATCCAGATTGCGCTGGGGATCGCCCCCAACACGTATGCTATTGGAAGACTCAGTAAACTGTTCAAGTTCTTCATCCTTTCTAAGGGTTAATTTCATATCGAAGTTCAAGCGGAGGGGAGCACCCTGCAGCTGGAATTCTTCGTAAAACTTTTTCATGAGGTAGCGCTTGTAGGATTCTGCCACAAGATCCGGAGTACGGGTTTCGATGGCGATCACAGGCGGTTCCACCATAATCTGGCAAGCGCGGGTCAGCTGCACAACACGGGCGTTCTGGCTGGGCACCGGATTTTCTTCAATGAACTTTGCAAAGGCGGCGGCAACATTATCGCGACCAAGCACACGGCGGCAGTTTGCATAAACTGTCTGGATTGCCTGGATAACACGGCTTACGCGCTGACCTTCCTTGGCGCTGATGCTGAGGATGGGAACATATTCCAACATAGGTTCACGTTCCAACATTTCCTTGACCATATGGTCGAAAGATTTTTCAGTCTTGTCCGGAAGAATGTCCCACTTGTTAAGCACAAGCACAAGACCCTTACCAGCCTTACGGATATCGGTAATAATGCGGAAATCCTGGACTTCAAGACCGCGGGTGCAATCCACCATCAAAACGGAAACGTCGGATCGGCGGATACTTTCCAAAGTACGCATGTTACTGAAGATTTCAACTTCATCATCCACCTTGGCCTTCTTGCGGAGACCTGCGGTATCAGTAACAACAAACTTCTTGCCATCCACCACGAAATCGCAGTCGATGGAATCGCGAGTCGTGCCCGGAATATCGCTAACAACTGCACGGTCTTCATTAAGAAGACGATTCAGCAATGTGCTCTTACCTGCATTGGGGCGGCCAAGAATGGCAAAGCGAATGGGACGTTCTTCCTTGCGTTCTCCGCGTACCGGAGTAGGCAACACGGCAATGACTTCATCAAGAAGAGAAAGGCAGGCATAACCAGTCAAGGCACTGATAGTGCGAGGCTGACCAAAGCCAAGTTTCAGGAATTCATAGCTTTCCTGACGGTCCTGACCATTCTCGCTCTTGTTTGCAACAAGAATAACCTTCTTATCCAACTTACGGATAAGACGAGCGAACTGCTGGTCCAGCTTGGTAATACCCACACGGACATCCACCATGAAAAGAACCAAGTCGGATTCTTCAACGGCGTTGAAAATCTGGGTGCGAACGCTGTCGGCCAAGACATCGATGGTATCATCGGGCAAGAATCCGCCAGTATCCACCACCGTAAATTCATGTCCCTTAAAATTTGCAACCTGGTAATGACGGTCGCGGGTAACGCCATCGCGGTCACTGACCACGGCGGCTCGACGACCGAGGATTCGGTTGAAAAGGGAGGACTTACCCACGTTGGGGCGTCCAATGATACATACAATAGGTAACTTCATTGGCTCTAAATATAGAAAAAGACAAGAACCGAGAAAAAAACGCCCTTATTTAAAAAGATTTTTTGACCTCAAATCACAGTTTTTTGCAACTTTAAATTTTTTCGCCGTTTTGTATCATAAACCTATTGACACGTGATACAAAAGAACTTATATTCCTTTACGGGTTAGGAGGTATTCAATGCTATCTTAAAAATTTTTCAAATCTATCCTCGTTCATCTCTCCTGAAAAAAAGGACTCGCCAAGAGTTCCTTAACGGGTATTCTTGGCGAGAAAATTTTCAAACATACACACATAATTTCAATAAAACTTGGGGGTTTTATGAAGGTCTCAAAACTTGCATTGGGATTAGTTTCTCCAATGTTGCTCACCGCTTGTAGCGAAATGATGGACAACGAAGTCGTCGCTTCCACCCTGTCAAACGCTGCTGCAGTTTGCAATGCTGATAACAACAACGACGTTTGGTTTTCCTCAAAGGACAACGCCTATTTCTCTTGTCAAAATGGTTCCTGGCACAAAACAGAAGTGGTAGCCTCTGTTCGTACTCCGGAAGAAGCTTCGGGCAAGATTGAAGTACCCAACGCTGAAAAGAACTACGCAGAAATGCCGCAAATTCCTATGAGTTGCGACATTGATGGCGATAAGTACAAAATCACAAAGGATTGGAGCGTATACCAGTGCCAATACGGCCTTTGGGTATTGGTCGCCGAAGACTGGGATGTGGGCCCAGTCATGAGTAGCAGCAGTAGCTACAATCCGAATCATGGCAACCACCTCTATCTGCCAAACGCCATGTGGCGCGGTGACGAAAGCATCTATCAAATTGAAACCGGAATGGACAACGGCTCCGAAACTTCTGGCTACTGGTTCTCTTTCAGCGATGACGCAGACGGAGGCATGTCCCAAATTATTTGGCCCGTAAACATCGGAAACGATTACAGTGAATTCGCATTAGATCCTATCATCGACTACTGCGAAGGTCTTTGCGGCACCTACGAACTCAATAAGGGGACCTTAACCTTCGCCCCCTTTGCAGGTGTTGGCTTCAACGTTGCGGGAGAAGATGATTACGGAATGCCCGTCAGCGCCGACATTTCTTCCTGGGGCGGCATTTGCGTCACATACAGCGCAGACATTCCTGTTAAATTGGAATTGGTCATGGACGATCCCCACGAAGCTGAACTCGATTTCGACCACCCTATCGTACTGATGCCCAAGGCAACAACAGATGCTCAGAAATGTTACGATTGGTCTAGATTCAAGCAAGAAGGTTGGGGTTCCGGAAAGATTACCGGTGAAGATGCTAGCCAAAAGACAGCATCCATTCGATTCTCCTTCGCGGGACCTAGCGGTTCTAAGGGCAAATTCAACATCCTTTCTATTGGACGTTATAATGAAAACAGCAACAGCACACCTATTCAGAGTTCTTCCTCCTCTCACGAAGAGCTGAGTGTACAGCCTTGTTTCACTAAGGACGACATGTTCTGCCACGGAGAAAACAACGTCGTCAATACCGGATTCAAGAACAACCAGGCCGGTTACTTGTTTGAATACAACGACGAAATTGACGGAGGCAAGTCTGCTTTCATCTGGCCCGTTGAATTGGACAAAAAGTCTGACAATGCCTATGCTCCCATCATCGACCACTGCGACGGACTCTGCGGTTCCCTTCTGTTGGATAGGGGAACCATGTATTACGATCCGTTCACCAGCATCGGATTCCGCGTAGCAGGTATCGACAAGTCTGGCGAGCCCATTTCTGCCGACATTTCCAACTGGGGTGGCATATGTCTTTCCTACCAGTCAGATGCCGCCATCTCCATGGAAATTGGCTACGACGAAGCCAACGAAGCTGAAGTTGGTTTTGACGTGCCGTTTGTAAGTCTTCCCAAAGCCAGCAATGGCACGCAGAAATGCTTTACCTGGAGCCAATTCAAGCAGGCCGGCTGGGGTACGAAAAAAATCGCACCCGAAGACAACGCAAAGAACGTAACCGCAATCCGCATTAAGTTCCAGGCCAAAACCGGCACCACTGCAAATTTCCGCATTGACGCCGTATCCAAGTACAACACCGTTTACCCGCCCGTACAGCCCAAAGGCTTTTTCTGGAACGGAACAGAAAGTGTCTATCAAATTGACACCGGCCTTGACTACGGCATGGAAGATTCCGGCTACTGGTATGAATTCGGTACTGACAGCAAGAAAACCTTCATTAAGTGGCCGGTAGATAAGGGTAACGGATACAGCGAAGAAGCAATGGATCCGATTATCGAATACTGCGGCGGCGTTTGCGGCACCGTTACTACAAAGAAGACCCTTTTTGGTAACACAAGTCAGAAAGTCGGTATCGCTTTTAACGTTGCAGGAACTGATGAAATCGGTAGCGTCATGACTGCAGACGCATCCAGTTGGAACGGCATTTGCGTTACCTACACAGCTAGCGAAGCTTTTAGCATGGAATTAAGCATGGGCGATCTTGACGAAGTCCTAAACAACGATCTTCCTGCAGTTACCATCCCTAAGGCAGCTTCCGAAGCAAAGGTTTGCTACGCATGGGACCAGTTTAAGGGTTCAAAGTGGAGTCAGGTAAGCAAGGACTTTGCAGAAAACCTTGCATCCGTTCGTTTTGCATTCACTCCCGCAAAGAACAAGAACATCAACTTCAACATCATTGAAGTTTCCAGCAACAACTAAGTTTCCCTAGTACCAAAACGAGCAACGTCGGATTTTTTTCCGGCGTTGTTTTTAATTAATTTCTTCAAGCTTTTCTACCACAGCAATATCAGCCGGAAGCCAATTCACGGAGCGGAGTTCTTGTTTGGTAAGCCAGCAGGCGGATTCGTGTTCCAACAACGTCAATTCGCCGGAAAGGATCTTGCAGAAATAGCAGTGCATGGTAATGTGGCGACCAGGGTAATCGTGTTCTACGGTTGTGATAAAATCACCCACTTTCACATCAACGGCCAGTTCTTCTTTGAACTCGCGAGCCAGAGCCTGCTCCGGAGTTTCTCCCGGTTCTGTTTTTCCACCGGGGAATTCCCAGCCACCCTTGAAATCACCATAGCCACGCTGGGTGGCCAGGAACTTCTTTGAACCATCGGGACATTCATCAACAATAACGCCAGCAACCACTTCTATTGTTTTCATGCAGCCATATGTAGAAAAATTCGCTTTTTACGGCTAAAATGTTTTGACAAAAGAAAATGTCTTCAACAGTTTACTTGACCAGAACCTTATTATAGGATATATTACGTTATAGGCAATTTTGCCTTGGATGTGATGGGATTATGAAAAAGACACTTTCTCTTTTAAGTGCCGCTTTGGTGGCTACTTCTTTCGCTGCGGATCGCGGCATTGCTTTAAACAAGACTATCGAAACATTGGAGCCCATGAAGGGCATCGTGTTCTGGCCCGATCAGGCCAAGAGCAACAAGGATTATTTGGGAGCCATTTCCCTTGAATTTTCCTATTGCCTCCCCTGTGCTGTAGTCACAGGAAAGACAGGCGACAAGCTGAATTACGACTGGAGTTCTTTCGAAAAGATGCTGGATGACGTGGCCAGCCGCGGGCACCAGGCCATTGTTCGATTCCGCATAGAATACCCCAGCGAAACTATTAGAAATGCGCCCAACTGCACCCAGAACGTGAAGGGCGCCACCGCAGTTCCGCTATACATCAAGAATATGGCGGGCTACACGGAAACCTATTCCGAAGACCCAGGCGGAGATGGTCCTACTTACTACGCGGACTGGAGCAGTACAGAGCTGATGTGGTTCTACAAGCAGTTCTATACAGACTTTGCAGCCGCTTACGACAAGGACCCGCGAATTGCCTTTGTGCAGGTGGGTTTTGGACACTGGGGCGAATACCACATTTACGGCACAACGAAAAAGTTCGGTGTCAACTTCGCCACCAAGGATTACCAGGCTGAATTCCTGAAGCACGTGGCCGCTCAATTTACAGAAACGCCCTGGAGTGTTTCCATTGACGCTGCGGATAAGCAGTATTCTCCAGTGGTTGAAAGGGATGATTTGCTGGCGTTAAATTTCGGACTTTTTGATGATTCTTTCATGCACGCCGAACACGACACCACACAGGGCTACGGCGACAACGAAAGGAACTGGCGAGACATGGGTCTGGACCGCTGGAAAACAGCACCCGGCGGCGGCGAAGTCAGCTACTATACGGAAAAGGACCAGCAGGAATTTTTGAATCCCGACGGACTTTACGGCATCACCTGGGAACAAGCCGCCAGCAAGTACCACATGACTTACGTTATCGGTAACAACTCTCCCGATGGCAATTACGCCACCAAGGAACGTCTCTACGAAGCTAGCTCCTTCGCCGGCTACAAGTTTGAAATTACCGCCTACACCGCCAACGAAAATTTCGCCTCGGTAACAGTAAAGAACATCGGCATCGCCCCGCTGTATCACAACGCCTACGTCACCATCAAGGGCAAGCGCAGCGAAACATCTCTGAAAGGTTTAATTCCCGGCGAAGAAATCATCTGCAAGATTGACGGCTTGAACATCGCAGCCGACGAAAATCCCGAACCCACCATTACCAGCGACAAGCTGCTGGAAGGCAAGACCATTCCCTACCAGGCAAAGCTGAAGGCAAGCGCACCGGTCGCAGAAAGCAGTTCCAGCAGCGCGACTTCCGTCAGTTCAAGCAGCTCCGAAGCAGAATCCCCATCGACCATCGAACGCGGCGCAACCATTGCAGGCAGCATCTCGGCAATCCATAAGGACGGAAGCGTTTTAAACTTCGCCCCAACTGCAGGCCACTCCATCGTCATCACAGACATGCAGGGTAAGGTTCTTGTCCAGAAAAACGGCCTAACAACTTTCAATACAAATCGTCTGCCTCGAGGCCACTACATCGTCCATTACCGCAGCGCAAGTTTGAAAGAAACCATGCCGATTACGGTGCGTTAAAGAAAATCCGTTGCAAAGGTCTATCTATATCAATGAAAAGCAGCTCTATTCAATGGCTGTTTTTTTTACGTTTTTTTGGAAAAATTCTAAATGGCGCTCTTTGAGCGCATTTAGTTCGGCTCGGATATGCCAAATTGTGTAAACACATTTGGCGCATTTCTCACCTTTTTCTAAATTTGCCCACATTAAGAAATTATTTGTGGAAATAAATTATGGAAACACGTTATAATTCTTCAGAAGTTGAAGCCCGCTGGCACCAGACCTGGGCTGACAAAAATAGCTTTGCACCTAGCGGTAAGGGCGAACCGTTCTCTGTCGTCATTCCGCCTCCTAACGTGACCGGAGCCCTGCACCTGGGCCACGCCTTGAACGACACCCTTCAGGATATTTTGGTACGCTACCGCCGTAAGACAGGCCGCGACACTTTGTGGATTCCGGGTACGGACCATGCCGGTATCGCAACCCAGGCTGTTGTGGAAAAGCGCTTGTTCCAGGACGAACACAAGACCCGTCACGACATTGGCCGCGACGCTCTGGTGGAACGCATCTGGAAGTGGAAGGAAGAATATGAAGCCCGCATTACCAAGCAGTTGAAGAGCTTGGGCGTGAGCTGCGACTGGAGCCGTCAGCGCTTCACCTTGGACCCCATCTGCGCCAAGGCTGTTCGCCACGCCTTCTTCAACCTGTTTAAGAAGGGCCTGATCTACCGCGGTAAGCGTCTGGTGAACTGGGACACCAAGCTCCAGACCGCCGTTGCCGACGACGAAATCTATTACGAACATGTGAAGGGTCACTTCTGGACCTTCAAGTATCCTCTGGCCGATGGTTCGGGCTTTATTCCCGTTTCCACCACCCGTCCGGAAACCATCATGGGCGATACCGCTCTTGCCGTGCACCCCAGCGACGAACGCTATGCACAGTTCATCGGCAAGATGCTGAAGGTTCCCTTCGTTGATCGCGAAATTCCAGTGATTGCAGACGCCATCCTCGTGGACAAGGACTTCGGTACTGGTTCCGTGAAGGTGACTCCGGCTCATGACCCCAACGACTATGCTACCGGCCTCCGTCACAAGCTCCCCATGATCAACATCATGAACGATGACGGTTCCTTGAATGAAAACGCCGGCAAGTTCCAGGGCATGAAGGGCGCTGCCGCTCGTGAAGCAGTTGTTGCAGGTCTCGAAGAACTGGGCCTTTTGATCAAGGTGGAAGACCACGAAATGGACGTGGGCCATTCCGACCGTAGTAAGACTGTTATTGAACCGTACCTCAGCGACCAGTGGTTCGTGAAGATGGACGTTCTTGCCGAAAACGCAATGAACGCCGTGAAGTCCGGTGAAATCAAGATTATCCCCGAACGTTACGCCAACAAGTACTTGGATTGGCTTGGCGAAAAGCGCGATTGGTGCATTAGCCGTCAGCTCTGGTGGGGCCACCGCATTCCTATCTGGCACACCGACGCAAGCGAAGAAGAACTGAAAGCCGTATTCGGCAACCGTGAAGACATCTTCTTCTACAAGGCAGAAAACGGCGGCTACCTTGTTTGCTCTCAGGAAGAAAACCTTGCAGAAGACGCAGTTCCGGGTCACGTTCTCAAGCAGGAAGACGACGTTCTGGACACCTGGTTCTCCAGTGGTCTCTGGCCCCACTCTACCATGGGTTGGCCGGAAAACACCGACACTCTTAAGAAGTACTACCCCACTTCCGTGCTGGTGACCAGCCGCGACATCATCACCCTCTGGGTGGCTCGCATGGTGCTGTTCTCCCAGGAAAACATGGGTACGATCCCGTTCCACACCGTTTACATCCACCCGAAGATCCTGGACGGCAATGGCATGACCATGAGTAAGTCCAAGGGCAACGGCGTGGACCCCATGGACATCGAACGCAAGTACGGTACCGACGCTCTCCGCTTTGTGATGGCAAGCCTCTGCACCGACAACCAGGACGTTCGTCTGCCGGTGAAGAAGGAAAAGCAGGAAGACGGTACCGAAATCAACACTTCTGAAAAGTTCGAAATTGGCCGTAACTTCTCCAACAAGATTTGGAACGCTTGCCGCTTCCTCTACCCGCAGCTGGAACAGGCTGGCGCCCTTGCCGCCGAACTTCCCATGGACAAGAATTTGTTCGCACTGGAAGACAAGTGGATCCTTTCTCGCCTGCAGACCACCATCAAGGATGCTACCCGCATGCTGGAAGAATACCACTTCGCAGAACTTGCAGGTTTCCTCTACCGCTTCGTGTGGGACGACGTTTGCAGCCAGTACCTTGAAATCAAGAAGGCTGTGATCAACCGTGAAACTTTGGACGCCGAAAAGAAGAACGCCATGGCAATCCTCAGCTACGTGCTGAAGAACGTCCTTGACCTTCTCCACCCGGTAATGCCCTTCATCACTGAAGAACTGAACAGCATCCTGTTCCAGGGTTCCGAAATGGTGATCAGCCGCCCCTGGCCCACCGCTGATGAATCTCTCATCAACAAGGATATCGAAGCAGCATTCGACCAGGCATTCGCCGTGGTGGAAGCCGTTCGCGGTGTCCGTGGCCGTTACAGCGTTTCTCCGGCAACCAAGCTGAAGGCTGTAGTGAGCGTCGACGATGCTGCTACCGAAAAGTCCGTGAATGAATGTCTCGCTATCATTACCGAACTTGGTGGCCTCGAAAGCATTACCGTTGGCGTGAAGGCCGCTAAGCCCAAGTTCAGCGCATCTGCCGTTGTTCCTGGTGGCGAACTCTTCATCCCGCTGGAAGGTATCCTTGACCCGGCTGCAGAAATCGCACGCCTCGAAAAGGAAATCGAAAAGGCAAAGAGCTTTGC
>JAKSIB010000020.1 GCA_024399065.1 Fibrobacter sp.
GACTTTTCAACGCATTGGCCGCCGACATTTACGGCGAGCAGAAGCTTTGGAAAGAGGGCAAGTTGCCGGCGGCACTGCTTTTCGCAAACCCTGAATTTTTGCAAGTGGCCTGGAAGGTAAAACCTGCAGGCAACATCTACGTACACCTTTCCGCTTCGGATATCGTGCGACTGGAAGATGGAACCTACCGCGTCATGGCGGACCATCTGCAAGTTCCCGATGGTCTGGGCCGGGCGCTGGAAAACCGCATTGGCGTAAGCCGCGCCTTCCCGGAACTTTTCCGCAGCATGCGCACGGAACGCTTGGCCGGTTTCTTCAAGAAGTTGCTGGACTGCTTGGACGGATTGCAGGCTGAAATCGGAGCTGATGCCGCGCGGGGTTCGTCGCGGGCGGCAAGTGGCGAAGGTCGCGTGGTGATGCTGGCCAGCGGTCCGGATAGTCCCCGCCGTGCTGAGGACGCCCTCCTCGCCCGCTACCTGGGGATTCCTCTGGTGGAAAACGATGACCTTGCGGTACGCAATTTGCAAGTGTACATGAAGACCCTCATGGGCCTCAAGAAAATCGGCACCATTTTCCGCCGCGTGGAAGACCGCATGTGCGACCCGCTGGAACTGCGCATCGACAGTGGCGAAGGTGCTGTGGGCCTTATCAGCACCGTACGTGCTGGCAATGTGGCCATTTCAAACTTTTTGGGTTCCGGCGTTCTGGAAACTCCCATGTTCACGCCCTACCTGCCGGAAATTTGCCGCACCTTGCTTGGCGAAGAGCTGTTGATTCCCGATGTGGAAACGGTCTGGCTCGGCGACGAATCCCGCCGCGACGAGGTGATGCGGGAACCGGAAAAATGGATTTTCAAGAAGGCCTTCCCGGAGAACGACAAACCCAAGACTTACGCCGCCATGACTTCTACGGCGCAGCTGGCCCTGTTGCAGACCTTGGAAGAAAATCCTGAAGCCTGGATCGCGGAGCGCTACGTGGAGGTTTCTACGGTGCCCGCCTACAAGGACGGAAAGTTTGTCACCGCAAAGGCTTCCATGCGAATCTTTGCAGTGAATACCATGCAGGGAACATCGGTAATGCCGGGTGGCCTCGGCATGTTCCAGCTGGTAGACGGAAGCCTTGCAACTTCCGCCGCAGAACCTGCCGACAAGGAAGTCGGAGAAAAGGACATCTGGGTCCTTTCCGAAAGGCCTGTGGCAAACTTCTCACTTTTAGCCCCTGCGGATCAGGTGGTCATGCCGTCGAGAGCTGGAGGCGATTTGCCTAGCCGCGCAGCAGAAAACCTGTTCCGCTTAGGGCGTGATCTTTCCGCATCCAACATGATGGCGCGAATCGCCCGCGGTATTGCCGTGCGCCTTTCCGACGAATCCTGGATGGAAATGCCGGAACTGCCCTGGATTTTGAAGGCGGGAATTTCCGACGGTTCGTTGTCCGGAATGGCACAGGACCCTGAAAACGCATTGCGCTACTTTATCCTGCGCAAGGACAACAAGTACGGCATGCAGTGTTCCCTCACGGAAATCCGCGACTTGGCAGTACAGCTCCGCGATAGAATTTCCGAAGACCTGTGGCTTGCCTTGAACGGGTTCGGCGTGGCGGAAATGCCTGCTGGAAACGGCGCCGCAGCCTTGTTGCCTTACCTGAAGTCCGTACTTTCCGACAGTACGGCTGTGGCAGGCCTTGCGGCAGACTCCATGACCCGCGGCCACGAATGGCGATTCCTTGAAATGGGACGCCAAATCGAAAGCGCCATCCGCACGTTGCAATTGATCAAGAGTCTTTTGAGCCGCGCCCCTGCAGACGAAATTACGAACCTGCGTTTGCTGCAGGCGGTACTTGAAATCGGTGACGGCCTCATGACATACCATCGTCGCTATGGCGGACGCCTGCAAGTCACTCCGGTTCTGGACTTGCTCCTTTCTGACGAATCCAACCCGCGAAGCGTTGCTTACCAGGTTGCACGTCTCCGCGAAGAGACGGAACATCTGCCGGGAAACAACCAGGGCGAAGCCGCCTTCTCCCCGCTGGATCTGGAATTGATGAGATTGCAGGCAGACCTGCGTCTTGCAAATATCGAAAGTCTTGTACAAGCAAACGGAAGTGAACGCGAAACATTGACCAAACTGGTAGACGAAAAGATCGCATCCATTGAACATGTGGCTGAGTTGATCAGTAGGCTCTACTTAAACCATGCACCAAGAACTGGCGTTGTTCACGCCATGGCAACAGAAGTGTAAGGAGTTTAAGATGCCTATTTATCAGATCGATCACGAAACCGTCTACGACTATACACTGCCCGTATTGTATAGTAACCATTTGGCCTATATGCTGCCCCGCGCGGTACCTCGCCAGAACTGGATTTCCCACCGCATCGAGGTGGACCCCAATCCCACCGCAAGGCAGGAACGCCTGGATATTTACGGGAACAGGGCTTTGGCCTTCAGCATTGAACAGGAACACGAACATTTCAGATTCAAGACAACTGGTGTCGTGGAAGTCAAGGCCGAGGAACCGCCCGCCCAAAGCCCCGCCTGGGAAGACGTGGCAAAGCTTTTGAAGTGCCCCTCCGACAGCGACACTCTGGAAGCTTCCATGTATGCCTACTCTTCTCCCTTTGCAAATACCGACGACTCTGTTCGGAATTATGCATTGGGAAGTTTTCAGCCCGGCCGCCCGATCTTCGATAGCGCCAAGGAGCTGATGACAAGAATTTTTACGGACTGCGCTTACACACCGGGCGCAACCCGTATCGGAGCCCAGCCCCGGGAAATCTTGCGTGGACGTAAAGGCGTCTGCCAGGATTTCGCACACCTGATGATCGGATGTTTACGTTCGCTGCACCTGCCCTGCCGCTACATCAGCGGCTACCTGCGAACCCATCCGCCTAAAGGCCAGCCGAAGCTGATTGGCGCTGACGCCACTCACGCTTGGGTCGCCACCTTTATACCGGGCCATGGCTGGGTTGAGTTTGACCCTACCAACAATGTTCTCGGAGGTGACGAGCACATTATTCTAGCGTGGGGCCGCGACTTCGGCGATGTAAGCCCGTTGAAGGGAGTCATTACCGGAGGCGGAAACCCGATCCTAAAGGTCGGTGTTAACGTAGACGAAAAATGAGGTACGAGGTATGAGGCACGAGGTCGCCAGCCACGGCTAGCTTTGAGATTCCTGGAGCCTCGAACCTGGAACCTCGAACCTATAAATCACAAGGAAACAATATGAAGTTCGGTAACTATAACACAGAAGGATTCTACGATGAATTGTGTCTGCCTGACGGAACACCCCGTCCGTCGGCAGAACCGCTCATTACCCGCATTAACGAACTGCCGGAAGGTGAGCTGCAGCGTCGTCAGAAAGTTGCAGAGTCGGCTTTCTTCGACAACGGCATCACCTTCGCAGTCTATGGCAACAAGGATGGAAAGGACAAGATCATTCCTTTCGATGTCATTCCCCGTATTGTCAGCGCCGAAGACTGGAAGCACCTGGATGCAGGCCTTCGCCAGCGTACCGAAGCTTTGAACTGCTTCCTTACGGACATCTATAACGACCGCAAGATTCTCCGCGACAAGGTAGTTCCCGAAAGCCTCATCAACACCTGTACCGCATACCGCCCGCAGATGGAAGGCTTCGTACCGCCCAAGGGAATCTGGGCACACATTACCGGTACCGACCTGGTTCGCGATACCGACGGTACCTTCTACGTGCTGGAAGACAATATGCGTTGCCCCAGCGGCGTTTCCTATGTGCTGCAGAACCGTCAGATTCTCAAGCGTACTTTCCCCCAGGTGTTCACCCATTGCAGCATCCGCCCTGTGGATGAATACTGCACCCGCCTCCGCAAGGCCCTGGAATACCTGGCCGATGGCGTTGCAGAACCGAAGGTTGTTGTGCTCACACCGGGCGTGTACAACTCCGCCTACTACGAACATTCCTATCTGGCACAGCAGATGGGCGTGGACCTTGTGACCGGAAACGACTTGATTGTTCAGGACAAGAAAGTCTACGCCCGCACCACCCGCGGTCTCAAGCAGGTTCACGTGATCTACCGTCGTGTGGATGACGAGTTCCTGGATCCGCAGGTTTTCCGCCCCGACTCCTGCCTGGGTGTGCCGGGACTGATCGACGCCTACAAGGCTGGAAACGTGGCACTCGCCAACGCCCCTGGCTGCGGTGTTGCCGACGACAAGGCCATCTACACTTATGTTCCGCAGATCATCAAGTACTACCTTGGTGAAGAAGCCATTATTCCCAACGTTCCCACTTTCGTCTGCGAAAACCCGAAGCACATGCAGCATGTGATCGACCATATCGAGAACATGGTGGTGAAGGCTGCCAGCGAATCCGGTGGCTACGGCATGCTTGTTGGCCCCAAGTCCACCAAGGCAGAATGCGAAGCCTTCAAGGAAAAGATCAAGGCCAACCCGCGTAACTACATCGCACAGCCCATGATTTCCCTCAGCCGCGTGCCCTGTATTGTGGATGGCAACTTCGAAGGCCGTCATGTGGACCTTCGCCCCTACATTGTACAGGGCAAGGAAACCTACATCCTGCCGGGTGGCCTCACTCGCGTGGCCCTGAAGAAGGGATCCATCGTGGTGAACAGTTCCCAGGGCGGTGGCTGTAAGGATACCTGGGTCATTGCCGAAAACGAGAAGGCTCCTGAACTTGGCCAAGCCAAGCAATGGATGGAACAACAACAGCAACAACAACAACAATAGACGAAAGAACGGCGCTTCGCGCCTACAGACGAAAGACGAGAGATAAAAAATCGCGGCTACGCCGCCAAATTAAATAATCATCAATCGTCAATCATCAATTAATGTCTAAGCCGAGAGTCGCGGCAAAAACGAAGTTTTTGACATGACCGAGGCGCAACATTAACGATAACTTTAGTTATCAATTAAAAAACGGAGTTTTTATCATGTTAAGCAGAGTTGCAGATTCCATTTACTGGTTGGGCCGTTACATTGAACGTGCCGAAAACGTGGCCCGCGCCATCGATGTCAATCTTCAGTTGCAGCTGGACTTGCCCGGCGAAGAACGCCCCTGGGAACCGGTGATCCAGACCGCCGGTAACGCCGATGCCTTCTTCAAAAGCTACGCCCACGTCTCTACCGAAAACGCCCTCACCTTCCTTACCTTCGATAAGGATAATCCCAGCAGCATTATTTCCTGCGTGGCCGCCGCCCGCGAAAACGCCCGCTGTGTCCGTGAGAGAATTTCCTCTGAATTGTGGATTGCCATCAACCAGTTCTATCTTAAGTTGAACGATCCCGAAATGCCCAAGCAGGCTTTAGCCGCACCCCACGCCTTCTACAACAGCGTGAAGGAATTCAGCCAGCTGACCGTAGGTATCATTCAGGGCACCATGACTCATGACGTAGCCTGGAACTTCGCACGCCTGGGCACCATGATCGAACGCGCCGACCAGACCTCCCGAATTCTGGATGTGAAGTACTACATCCTCCTTCCGGATGTAAGCATGGTAGGCATGGCCCTGGATACAGTCCAGTGGAATGCGGTTCTCAAGAGCGTGGGCGCCTACGAAATGTTCCACCGCAAGAATTCCAATGTGACGCCCCAGAACGTTGCCGAATTCCTGCTATTGAGCGAAGACTTCCCCAGGTCCCTCCGCTACTGCCTGGAACAGGCCGAAATCAGTCTCAAGAATATTGCCTTCCCCGTAAAGAGCAACGCGGACTCTCTCCGTCTTCTCGGGAAGATGCGTTCCGATATGGCTTTCTCCACCATCGAGGAAATCATCAAGAGCGGTCTTCACGAGAAGATTGAAGAAATGCAGGTGAACCTTTGCGATCTCGGTACACAGATCTGGAAGGACTTCTTCTGTTAAAAATTTGCTGATCCACACAGCAAGATAGGCGCGCTCCATTCCAAAGACAATCGCGCCGCGGCAGGGATTTGGTAATGCACTTCCCTGCCGTTTTTGTTTATAATACGGCCTGTATAATAAACAAAAATATTTTCATAATTTTATCATCAAAATCTTTGTTTTTAATATTTTTTAGAACTTTTGTATAACAATTCAACCGATTTCATGTTTCAAAGCCTATATTTGATAACATGAAGAACATCACTTGTTACACTGATTTTCGCCAATATATGCGGGACTTCTACGAAGAACGCAAAAGAGTTTCCGCATTCTCCTGGCGTGAGTTCAATAAGCTGGCCGGATTCACCTCCCCCAATTTTTTGAAATTGGTTTGCGATGGAAAAAGCAAACTGAGCAAGATAAAGATTGAGCCCGTGGCCCGGGCGATGAACCTTGTGGATTACGAAGCAAATTACTTCGCTCTTATGGTTTCCCTGGACAATGCAAGAACCGACGAAGCCCAAAAATCCATCCTCATGGAAATGGACGCCATCGCCAAGGAACATAAGGCCCGAGTTATCGACGGCGACACCTTTGAATTCTACCAGTCCTGGGAATACCCGGTTCTTCGAGAACTTGCTCCCATGATGCCTGGCGCAAAGCCCAAGGAAATGGCAACGGTCTGCAATGAAGAAATTTCCGCAGAAGACGTAAGCCGAATTTTGAAATTCTTGGTTAAGCGCGGTCTTTTGAAAACCGACGGCAACGGATCCTTTTCCCAAACCGAAAAAACACTCATCGGTTCCAAGGAAGCCCTTCCTCTGGCAATCAGATCCATGCACAAAACTATGGCAAACTTTGCAGAAAAGGCAGTGGACAAGTACCCAGCAGGAGAACGCCACTTCATGGGTATCACCATGGGCGTGAACGAAGAACTTTATGGTAAGGTGGTTGAAGAAATCGAACACTGCTGCAAGCGAATCAACGCAATCACCGCCAACAGCGAGAACCTGAATCAGGTGTACCGCATGAACATCCAATTTTTCCCGTTTACAAAAAAAGTTTAGGAGGCCCATCATGAAAAAACTATTTATCCCGGCTGTCGCCTTGAGCCTACTCATTCTCTCCGCCTGTTCAGAAGATCAAAGCGCAGGCAATGTTATCGATCCCAACGCTATTGCAAACAACAGCTCTTCCAGCACAGAAAATCCCGTCGTAAGTTCAACCAGCACATTGGACGGCTTCGTTGTGAATTTCGACGAAATCTACAAGTTCACAACAGAACCCACTGCCAGAAAGCAATACGAAACATACACCGTCGATACCTATGGTGCAGAAAACGCTGCCTCCGCAAGTTGTGCAACAAAAAGCGGGCAAGAATTGACCGGCGTTATCAAGATTAAAGACAACTTTATTATCAGAGCCTACTCCGGCAGAAACTTGAAGGCCGGCATTGACCCTCTTGTCTATATGTTCCAAAAGACCTGCGTGCATTTCTACAACGATCTAGATTTCACGATTGACACCTTACGAGTCAACGGAAATAATTTCGACTATGTCTGCATTACGGAATCAGAATACATGGATATTGATGAAACCATTTTCATGTTCGATGCAATAATGCCCTCAAACTGCAAAGAATTGGAAATTCAAGATATTTATGATTCTCTGGACGCACTCAAGCCGACCATCATCACATTCCCTGAAGAAGACATCGACACCATCACCATCGATACAACATCTAGAACCTTGGAAAACTACGCTTTCCAATATGCAAGACCCGAAGACTTATCCTTCGACAGCCACGTAGTCGCCTACAATGGTTCCATTCCTCTTTTAGAAGAGTCCACGGAGCAGGAAACAATCTCTTACGCTAACGGACAAATCCGCCTCATCAGCAGAGACAATATCGCCAAGTTCTACCCATTAACAGATTCTATTATAGACTTTTCCAAGAGAAACATCAGCTGCAAGTACTACGAAGTAGGAGCTTCCGATTACACCCAGCCTACAGCCCACATTCTAACCAAAGTGACGAGAGATACCATAGAGACCATCAGCATATATCGCGGTTACAACAATGACAAAACTTTACATCCATGCGCGGTCACCAACAGCATATCCTTCGTGACATTCCTTATTGAAGACTGCGAAGGGATCATTAATGAAAATACGGTGGTAAGCCGTCGCTACGCAGAAAGTAGCCGTTGGATTTGCGGAACCAGCAACGAATACAAAGTTCGAGCCTACGGAGAATGGTACAACGACAGCTTGCTAGAAAATTAATTACTCAATCCACAAACCATCTACGTAACACCTCGTGATTAAAGCGAGGTGTTTTTTTATAGAACGTACAGACCCAGCACCGCAATCAAGGCCGCAAATACAGCAAAGACGGGTAACAGTAGCAAGGCACAGCACAGCGCCACGCGGAAGTTCCACCAGGCAAGTTTACGACGACCCCTCTTTGTTTCTGCCAAGGCGTTCTGGCATTCGGGGCAAATGTGGCCCAGTTTGTTGCGAACACGCATGGCCATGTTACTTTCCATAGGAGACATGCCCACACGTTCCTTAAATTCCTTACCGCATTCCTTGCAATTACATTTCATAATCAGCCCTTTTTCTTGACCGTCAAAACAATGACTGACGCAAGCACAAGAATAATACCAAAGAAAAGTCGAGTGGTCAATGTTTCACCAAAGACACAAACACCGATCATCACAGCAGTCAAAGGCTCCAACCCACCCATAATTGCCGTAGGCGTAGAGCCTACAATCTTCACGGCCTTGGCCATAAACACCAAGGAAAGAACCGTAGGAACAAAGCCAAGCATCAGCGCCCAACCATAAGAAGACGGGTTATGCAATACCGGTGGCAAGCCAGAGCCAAATGTCACGGAATAAAGAACCAGGAACAAAAGGCAGAACATCATTACATACAGGGTAAGTTTTGCAGAACCCATTTTCAGGTCCGCCTTGTTCACTACCACAATGTAGATTGCATAAGCTAACGAGGATACAAAGACCAGCAGCAGCCCAATAAGGCTTAAGGTTGTGCCACCTTCCCCGCCACGGTACAAAAGGCCGATGCCCGCCAAAGACAAGGCGATGGCTGCAACCACCGAGGCAGTGAGTTTTTCTTTATAGAACGCAGCCATGATCAAAGCCACTTCCAGAGGGTACAAGAAGAGCAAGGTGCAGGCAAGACCTGCATCCATATAATTGAAGGATGCATAAAGTCCCAAGGCGCTAACAGCAAATAGAAAACCGAGAAAAGCCAAAGGAATTAATTCCCGTTTTTTCACGGCGAAGTTGGAGCGATTAAAGCACATCAACAAGGCCAGCAAAACAATGGCTATGGAGAATCTGTAGCAAAGTACTGATTCCGGAGAAAGACCTTCGCGGTACAGGAACAGCGCACCCAACGGATTTGTTCCGTAGCAGATGGCTGCACCACAACCGTAGAAAATTCCCTTGAGGGATTTAAGCTGCGTTTTGAACGACGTAAAAACGACCTTCTTTTAGTGAGTCCCGAGCGGTATTACGTGATCTACGACCGGTCTTAGATCGCGAATTTGGTAGCGTCGGCCAACTGCACAGAAGCAATACGGGAGATACCCTTGATTTCCTGGGTAACACCGTAGAGCATGTCTGCTTCGGCCATGGTACGCTTGTTATGGGTAACCACGATGAACAAGGTCTGCTTACTGAATTCACGGAGGAGGGCCATGAAGCGACCCACGTTTGCGTCATCAAGCGGGCCATCCACTTCGTCCAGCACGCAGTAGGGCGACGGTTTTTCCATGTAAATAGCAAAGAGAAGTGCCGTTGCGGTAAGAGCATGTTCACCACCGGAAAGAGCCTTGATGCCGCGCATCTTCTTACCGGTAGGACGAACGTTGATTTCAATATCCGCATCCAGAATGTCCATGGGCTTGCCCATGTCATCCACTTTTTCCACAAGGCTCATCTTGGTTTCGCCATTGAGGAACAGCTTACTGAACACAAACTGGAAGTTCTTCTGGATTCTGTTAAAGGTTTCCAAGTAGCGGGTACGGGCAATATCATCAAGCTTAGTGATGGTACGGTCGAGCGAAGCACGGGCACGGTCCAAATCGTCGAACTGCTTTTCCACTTCTTCCATGCGCTTCTTTTCGTCTTCGTAATCTTCCATCACGTTGACGTTGACAGGGCCAAGGTCCTTGATCTTGCCGCGGAGTTCACGAATTTCACGATCAGCTTCGGGCTGGCTATATTCAACGCGTTCAACATCTTCGGGATTTGCGAGATCCACGGAGTATTCGTTGGTAACGCGTTCTACGAGGCGGTCCAAGTTAGCCTGCAAGGCTTCCTGACGGCGGCCCACTTCGTTCAAGTCCTTCATCTTTTCGATCATTTCGTCGCGGAGATGATTGACTTCGCTACGCCAATCTTCCAAGTCGCCAGAAACAAGTTCATACTTTTCGCGGGCAAGGTCACGCTGTTCTTCAACTTCGCGAAGTTGGGAGTCCTTTGCCTGGACTTGATCTGCAACAGAATTGCTTTCGCCTTCGTTCTTTTCGATGGCGGCCGCATTTTGAACAAGTTCATCGTTACGGCTGCGAATAGAATTCTCGTGGAATTCAATCTGGTCGGCGATGCTACGCAGGCGGCTGGTGTTCTGGGCAAGCTTTGCATTCTTGTCCTGGGCGGCACGTTCCAAGTCGCGGACTTCTTCTTCCTTTTCGCGGAACAAGGAATCCTTTTCACTCAGTTCGTCATTAACGCGAGCATACTCGTTTTCTGCGCGTTCCACAGCAGCCTGGGCTTCTGCCAATTCAGCATCGCTGTTCTTGGTTTCTTCTGCAGCCTGGATCTTGGCCTGAGCATTGCGGACTTCGTTTTCAAGCTGAGCAAGACGACGGTCGCAACCGGAAATCACATTGTTCTGGATGGAGATGCTAGCGTTTCCACCGCGGAGGGAATCCTGCTTTTCGCGAAGGTCATCCACCAAGGATTCCAACATGCTGGTATCTTCATCAACGAGATCCTGCAAGCGGGAAATTTCTTCTTCGGCAGCAACCACTTCAGACTGAACATCTTCCAAAAGTTTGGTGGCTTCTGCAATTTCATTCTTTCGGGAAAGTGCGCCAGAAGTTGCGGCACCGCTGCTGACCAAGCCGCTGGTACGGACAATGGCATCGGGAGCCACAAAGCACAAATCCTGTTCGCGCATGTTCTTTGCAAAGGCAATCGCCGTCTGCAAGGAATCCACCACAAAGTAGCGGGAAAGAATGCCGGTGAGCCACGGCTTGATTTCGTCATCAGCCTTCACAAACTGATTCAGGCAGCCCACAACGCCGGCTCCATCCACAACGCCCTGGTAAGCAGGAGCAGCCTCGCCCACCAAGGCGAGCAAAGCCTTGCCCACATTGTAGTCCTTCATGGAATACACAATGTTAACGGCATTGGAATCGCTAGAAACTATCACGGCATCCATCAAGTCGCCAAGAGCGGCTTCCACATAGGATGCGTATTCAGGAGAAGCTTCGATGCGTTCAGAAAGCAGGCCTCCAATCAGATCAGCCTTGTTCTCCTTAAGCCAGCGGCTGGCATCGGTACCTTCGTTGGCAACGCTCTGCAGCACATCGATACGGGACTGCAAACGAGCTTCTTCATTCTTAAGATCCTGAAGTTTTTTCTGCTGTTCCTGAAGGTCAGAGCGGTCGCCTTCCAAACGTTCTTCGCGAGTGGTCTTCTGTTCTGTCAGGCGTTCAATTTCAGCATTGGCTTCATCCATTCCAGTCTGAATATCGCGGAGAGCATCTTCTGCTTCGGACTTCTGCTTCTGAATGGTTTCAATTTCAACATTCCACTTTTCCAAGTTGCCCTGGAGCAAAGCGGATTCGGCGTCCATACGTTCGAAACGGCCACGCAAAGCATTGGCACGGTTCGTTGCCTGAAGACGTTCGTTAGCCAAGTCTCTAGATTGGCTGCGAAGATCATCCACTTTATCGCGCATCACCTGCAGAATTTCGCGTTCACGTTCAAGCAATGCGTTCATTTCTTCCACATCACTATCGGAACCCAGCACGCGGTTTTCTTCTTCAAGGCGAGCCTGTTCTTCGGTAAGTTCGCGAACCTTGTCCTGGCTGCGGTTGATTTCTTCCTGAGCCTTTTCGTTGGCGGCTTCCAAGGCAGAAATCGTATCGCGGATACGGCCAAGGGAATTGTTCAAGTCGTTCAACTCAATGGTGATGGACTGAACCTGACGTTCCAAATCGCGGTAGGCGTTTTCGTCTTCGCTGATCAAGAGTTTCTTTTCGTCAATCCTGGTCTGAAGTTCCGTTGCCTTGGTCTTTGCAGATTCCACTTCGTGGTTCATGCGTCTGGTCGTGGTTTCCAGGGTGCTTACACCTTCACGCATGTCTTCAAACTTGTCAATACTTACGGAAAGGTCCAGTTCACGAAGGCGCTTGCTCAAGCGTTTGTATTCGTTGACCTTTTCCGCCTGGGTTTCATACATACGCACAGAACGGCGAACGGCACGGAGATTGTCTTCCACGCGTTCCATGTCCATCTGCACACGTTCCAACTGGCGGCGGGTTTCCTTACGCTGCTGCTTGTACTTGCTAACGCCAGCAGCTTCTTCAAAAAGAATTCGACGATCATCGGCCTTGTCAGAAAGAACAGCCTTGATCATGTCGGCGTTCATCTGGGAATAGGTACTGGAACCGAGGCCGGAGTCAAAAAGCAATGCATGAACATCACGAAGGCGGCATTCCTGATTGTTGATCAGGTATTCACCGGAACCATCACGATGAACACGACGGGTCACGATCACTTCGGAATATTCAGAATTCAAAGTTCCATCGCTGTTGTCAATCACAATGGAAACTTCGGCAAGGCTCATGGCGGCACGTTCTTCGGTACCGCTAAAGATCACGTCCTGCATCTTGCCCATACGAAGTGCGGCGGCTTTCTGTTCGCCGAGCACCCAACGGATTGCGTCCGTAATATTGGATTTACCACAACCGTTAGGACCCACCACAGCGGTAAGACCCTTAGTGGGGAAATTCACTTCGGTTCTTTGAGCAAAGGACTTGAATCCAAAAATCTTTAACTTAGTTATCTGCACTGTTCAAACAAGATAGTTTTTCCGACAAGTTATCGGAACTTTAAAGCCAAGGAATCCCCTTCGGATTCCACCTTCAGGTAGAGGCTTCCGCCCTCCACTTCCATTTTCTTGATGAAATGCAATGTTTCACCAGAGCCATCAGTTGATTTGGTGTAGTTTACACGAAGATTAAACTTACCCACCCAGTCGTTTTGCACAACGTGGCTGCGTTCACCGGGCAACAGCATTTCAGAAATCCATTTCTGGTAAGTATCGTTTTCCATGGAGTACACATCCACAGAAAGCAAGGTGCAATCTTCCGTTGCATTCTCAACCTGGAGTCTAGAATCGGTTTCGATGAACCAATGACTAAGACACCCAGTCAAGCCCACGCAACAAAGAAGCGCCAAGGCAAGATGAGTGAAAGATTTTTTCATTCTTACCTACCGCCTCTAGCAGAAGTATTGCCACCTCTGGCCGGTGTTCCGTTTTCGTAGCGGACACCCTTAGCTTCAATTACACGAGGTTCCTTGGACGGCACAGGAATCGGAGCGCTTTGCTGAGGAGCCTGGTCCTTGTTCTTGATTGTCTTTGTGTTCTTTTCCATGGGAGCAGCCTTTGCGCCACCACGACCAAAGAGAAGACCATCAAGAGTTTCCAGATTGAACTTGAGTTCAGCAAGGACTGTACCCTTTGCACCAAAGAAATGTTTGTAGTCGTAAGCAGCATTGTAAGCAAAGCGGATGAACATCAAGTCCACAGCACCACCCCAAAGGAGGTCGTCTGAACCCTCAAGTTTGCGACGACGGGTGCAAGTTGCTTCAAAGCCAAGCATTCTGGACGGATCCGGATAGTACTTCAAGGCTGCATAGTTCAAGCCTGCTTCACGCAAATCCAAGGACACTTCACCATACAGGCGCTGTTCATAAAGGTTCTGTTCCCAGGTAAGGGTCAAGGAGTCCTTGTCGCCCTTCGTGTTGTACATGGCAAAAGCGACATTGGGCAAATAGGTCTGCCAGCCACTGGACTTGCCTCCATAGATGGAGCGGCTTTCAAGTTCCAAGGCAAAGCGCAAGCTACGCCAACGGTCTTCATACAAGCTAGCCTGGGCACTGGCAACGCCCCAACGAACGTGGGTCCAGAGATAAGTCAGAGAATCCTGTTCGCTAGAGTAAACCTTACCCACATGTTCGACGTTCTGCTGTTGCATACCCAAGGCCAAGGAAATGTCGGCATCGGAATTGGAGAAAACACCACCCCAGGTAAACACGGAACGCAAAAGGGAGAAACTATTGTACTTCGGATAGAACAGGAAGTCTTCGCCATCCCAGCCTGCACGATCGACCCAAGCCAGGACACCCAGGTGAAGATGCTTAGCCACATTACCCGTAATGAAG
Source organism: Fibrobacter sp. (assembly GCA_024399065.1). Classification (NCBI taxonomy): domain Bacteria; kingdom Pseudomonadati; phylum Fibrobacterota; class Fibrobacteria; order Fibrobacterales; family Fibrobacteraceae; genus Fibrobacter; species Fibrobacter sp. Next base: position 14,323 of record JAKSIB010000020.1, read on the forward strand.
GCAGCGGCATGCTGTCTAAAGGCAAAACCTTCGTGGTCACCGTATTCACTACGCAACGGCAACTGGTCCGGAGCAGGAATGTAATACATTCCCAGGTCGAAATAACCGCCACGACCGGCGCGCATAACCTCGCCAATTTCTTTAAGATGACGATCTCGAGTTACCGCACCACCGGCAGAAACATCTTCCGTGGTGATATAGTCAGCAAAGGAGACCGTGGCCAAGGCCATGGACATTATCAAAACTCTAATACATTTCCTGAAAATCATACCCGAAATTTAACAAAAAATATAGAGGGTTGCTATATTTAAGTCTATGACAGACCAAGATTTAGCGTTAATTGCAGCATGGAGTGATCACTCCCGACTTTGGAAGGATAATACCTGGGTTTACCCCGTCATCAGCCGCCGCGCCGGGGGCCTTTCCGTGGGTATAAATTTGAACCCGGACCACAAATGTTCCTTCTCCTGCGCCTACTGCCAAAGTGGTCCCCAGGACGGCCATCCTTCCGTCGCCATCGACGTGGACGGTGTAGAAAGAGAACTCCGTCAGTTCCTGGCCTTCTATGAATGCGGCGAATTCGCTAAATGCGACTTTTTCGGCAACGTTCCCGCCGACAGGAAGATTATCAAGGACATCTGCCTTTCTGGCGATGGCGAATCCACCATCGTCAAGGAATTCCCCGAAGTTTGCAAGCGCATGCGCAAAATCCAGCAGGAATTTCAGACAAAGTATTCTGCAGACGACGCAAGTGGCTTGGGCAGTTTCAAGCTCCGTCTGATTACCAACGCCAGCCGCCTCGGTAACGACACCGTTGAATTGGCCCTGGATTCCCTGCTGGAAAGCAATGGCGAAATCTGGGCAAAGCTGGACGCAGGCACCGAGGAATGGTACAAGAAGGTAAACCGCTCCGCAGTAAAGTTCGACACCATCCTCGCCAACCTGGAAAAGGTCATCAAGCGCAGCCCCATCTGCATTCAGACCATGCAGTGCAGCATTCAGGGCGAACAGCCTAGCGAAGCGGAAATTAGCCGTTACATCGAAAATCTGACACGAGTCTACAACGCCAATCCCAAGAACTTTGTGGAAGTCCAGCTTTACACCGTGATCCGTCAGACCATGATTCCCGATGTGCTGCCGCTGCCCAAGGAATTCCTGGAAGAAACCGCCAAGAAGATTACAGAAGTTCTCCCTGTTCAGGTTCGAACCTTCTAAGACCCTTGATTCTACACAAAAAAAGACCTGCTTGAAAGCAGGCCTTTTTTAATTTAAGTTTTGCGATGCGTCGCGACACCCACCTAAAGGTGGCCATGGATTACATAGGTGCTAAAGCACCAAGTGACCAAAGGTCGCCTCTAGATCAATTGCTCGCTTCGCTCGCGCTGATACCGCGGCTCAGCAATGTCGAAACACAAGTGTTTCGCCGCAGCATTCGCCTTAGATCAGTGGCAGCCTTCGGCTGCGTTTCTCTGCGGCTCGGTCATAGGAACAAGCATGCTTGTTCCTGCGACTCTCGCCTTAGATCAGCTCTTCCGGCGGGAGATGGTCATTGCCTTCCGGTTCCTGGTAGCAGGTTTCCGGAATCTGCACCTGGTTCTGGAAGTAGGCGCGATGAGCCACAATCACCTTTTCACGGGCGAACTCAGCATTCATCCAATCACCGATCTGAACGTCCTTGCCTTCCAATTCCTTGTAGTTCTGGAAGAAGTTCTTGGTAATGCGGAGGAACATCTGGTCCACGTCGGTAATGTCCTTGATGGGGCGCGGATTGAACACGGGCACGCCAAGGACTTTGTAGTCCTTCTTGCCACCGTCGGTCATGTCCAGGGCTCCAATCACGCGGCAAGTGCAAACGGTACCGGTCATCATAGAAGCCGGGCTGTAAATCAGCATATCCAAAGCATCGCCGTCGTCAGCCTTGGTGCTGGGAATGAAACCATAAGTACAGGGATAGCTCATGGAGCTAAGCAAGCAACGGTCAAGACGGAACACGTGAAGGCGTTCGTCGTATTCATACTTCAGGTTGGTGTCCTTACCGATTTCTACGACGCAGTCCACTTCGTAGGGGTACTTCTTACCAATCGGCAAATCAAGATAGTTAATAGCCATTTATACTCCAAGGAGCCCACCTTGAGCTCACACATATTTATACAAATTTGTAATAAAAATTTAGCTTTTTGATATAAAAAGTCAAGGGGCGAAGACAAATCCCACTATTCGTCATTCGTAATTCATACTTTGTAATTAATCTTAGCGGCTGCGCCAGCGGGCAGGAATGGTCCTGTCAAAGAGACCAAAGCTGAACTTTGGTTCACCCACATCGGGGCTGTAACCTATTTCAAAACGAATTCGATCCAAGGCGGGAACAATTAGGTGAATACCGCCATAGACAGCTCCTTCGTAGTCGTCCCAACTGGGCATTCCCTTGTCCCAAAGCAGCCTTCCATCAAAGCCGGCCACCAACTGAATTCCATAGAAGAAATTAATTCCCAGTACGCTTGCGGAACGACGTTCCATCAGGACAAAACGCTCTTCCAAGTTCAGCAAGGTTTCATGAACACCGAGATAGGTGGAGTCGGGATCATGGCCACGGAAAGTATTTGTACCGCCCTGGTAATACAAATCGTAATGGCCCACAGTTCCCGGACGATAACGGAACAAGGCCGTCGCACCTGTGATGAACTTTCCGATGGTATGGTAACCACGACCATCAAAAAGAACTTCCCAATAATTTTCGCCCTTATGGTTTTCACCCACACCCGCACCCACATGGGTCAGCATGTATTCCAGATAAACTCCGTTACGGGTATCAATACCTGCATCACGGCGATCAATTTTAAAACCCAGACCGACTTCGGGCAAGTGGCCAACCCCACCTTCCAAATAACGGTAGGCTCCGGTAAACAGCAAGGAGAATTGAGAAGTCAAGTCCCAGTTCAAATCAAGATCCGCAAGCCAGCTGGCGTCCTGGAATTTACGGAGGTTATCCCAGCTGTCAGTGCGCAGGAATTCAAAGTTCCAACCAACGGGCAAGCCCAGCAAATAAGGGGAACTGGCGTACAAGGCGTATTCGTTATTCTTGAGGAATGGATCCACCGTAGTTCGGTACTGGACTTCCACACGAACGTCTTCGCCAGCCACATTCAAGTTGGCAAGAGCGACGCCAATCATCAAGCCGTCACGATCTGTGGTCTTACCAGCAGGCGACGGGATCCAGCGGAAAATTTCCTGGAAATGGTAAGTCAGTGCTACGGCGCCATCGGCAGCCGGTTCGCAGGTTGCAGAAATTTCCGTGAACAAGTCCAAGTCCTGAAGTTTCAGCTTTTCAGACTCAAACTTCTTGGAGTCAAAAACCTCACCCACCTTGTTCTGCAGTTCACGTTCCACAACGCGGTTCTTCGTATGAACCAGACCGTCAAACTTCATGGAGGAAATTACAGAGCCATCGGAACATTCGGCTGCATAGACCGGAGAGGCCACCCCAAGGGCGGCAATACCCCAAAGGGATACTCCCATCGCCAAGCCTAAGATGCCAGATGATTTTTTCATGTTCTGTAACGTCCTGTCTTTTCTTCTGTTAAAATTTAAAAATAATCCCTATTTATCCCAACAAACTTTGACTTTTTAAAGACCTTATTCTCCCGACTCTTTTGGATTTTTTTATTTTTGGCTCGTTACTAGAAATCTAGAGGTGTTTTTATGTTAGATTTTCTCGCCAACAACTGGCCCTATCTCGTTGCAATCGTTTTGATTGTCATTGTCATTTTTGCCATACGTGGTGTCCGCAAGGCCCTCAAGGAAGGCGGTGGCGCATTCAGTCTTGAAACCATCAAGAAGACCACCGAGCCCAACTTCGCAGCCCTCAAGCAGAAGTCCCAGGCTCTCTTGGCCGACGCAGATATGATTTGCGAAGTCAAGGAAGGCAGCAACTACGTTATTCCCAGCAAGGAAGACCTGAAGCTCTTCCGCACCGCCATCAAGCAGAAGTACAAGCTGGCCATGTTCCTGGTTCCGGGTACAAACAAGGTTGTGTACTTCTTCTGCAAGACCGACGCAGGTGTCAAGCGCCGTATCGAAAACCTGGTGATCAACCAGAAGTTCCGTGACGGCAAGAAGCCCTACGTTGATGTTGCTACCGGCGAAAAGCTGAAGTTCCCGCGTTAATAGGTCAAGCGGAATATTGAAAGTTTAAAAGACTTTCGCAAAAAAAATTGCGCGATGAAAGTCGCGCTTTTTTTATGAGTCACAAACAAAAGAATTGGTGTAAATGTCCAGAACCTACAAAGACCTTGCCATAGCCGAAGAAGAGAGCAAGCTCGAAGCAGCCCTCCAGGAATCCAGGAACTTGCTGGTGGAAGCCCCCACAGGCTCCGGTAAGTCCTTGTTCATTCCCTGGTTCTTGAGCAAGCATTGTGAAGGTCGCGTTGTTGTTTTGCAGCCTAGACGCATTGCCGCCTTGGCACTGGCACAGTACTCTGCAAAGTTGCATAACGAGCCCTGCGGCAAGACTATCGGCTACCAGTTCAGGCAGGACACTTGCAAAAGTGCATCTACCAAAATTTTGTTTCAGACTTACGGCAACTTTTTGCAGGAACTGCTCCACGGAAAAATGGATGCGGACTGGGTAGTGTTCGACGAATACCACGAACGCAAGGCCGACATGGACTTGCTGTTCAGCTACTTATTGAGGCTCCAGGCTACAGGTTCCAGGGATCAGGTATCAAGCGACAGGACCGAAGGCAAATCCAAAAATACTCCGCAGGCAAAGAATGCGCCGCGTGTGGCGGTGATGTCCGCAAAGCTGAATCGAGAAGAAATGGAATCCGCTCTTGGTGTAAAGTGCCTGGAGCTAGGCCATCCCCTTTATCCGGTTCAAATTATCAACCAGAATCCCATGGCAGGAAACACACAGGAAGCGGAAGTCATTCGCGCCTTGCGTACGCTGTACATGAACGGAATTTGGAAGACCACCTTGGTGTTCCTTCCGGGCAAGGGCGAAATCGCCAAGTGCCACAGTGCCGCAGAAGAAGCCTTGGGAAAAGTTGCGGAATACCTGGATTTGTTTGGCGGACAAGACCGCGAAACCCAAGACAGAATTTTCGAAGAAACTGATTCTCCGCGAGTCATCTTCACCACAAATATCGCAGAAACTTCCATCACCGTTCCTAACGTCAGCGGCGTGGTGGATAGCGGCGTGGAACGCGTCAGTGAATACGACGACAGCGAAAAGGTAAACGTTCTTAGAACAGCGGCGATTTCTATGCAAAACGCCATCCAGCGCTCCGGACGTTCAGGCCGCACGCAGAATGGTTGCGCCATTCGCCTGTGGAGCGAAGACGCAGAAAAGCGCATGCCCAAGGGAATCGTTCCCGAGATCACACAAATCGAGCCCTCGGAATTTCTGTTACAGAAGGCCGCTCTGGAAAAGAGGCTGCAGGCACCAGGGGCCAGGTCCGAGGCCGCAGAAAGCAACGTCGACAATAGCAAATTAGTTTTGCCCACACCGCTGCCCGCCAACCGCGAGCAGACAGCAACAAAGTTGTTGCAAGATTTCGGCATGATTGTGGACGGCAAAATTACAGAACTGGGCCTCAAGGCAATCCAGTCTCCCATCGGCGATGTTTCCCTTGCTTTGATTCTCGCTTCCGCAAAACGCGCCGAGGACTTGTCTGACTTGATGCTCGCCGCCATGGCATGGATTCACTCCGGAACAGAAACGGTGCAGAAGTCCAAGGTTCCTTTGAACCTTTTGACTTTGGCCCACGATACTCTTTCTAAGAACATGAACGTACCACGAGAAGTTTCCTTGACGCTCCGTCAGCTGATGGAATACAGAAAGGAAATTTTTGGAAACGCCGGTGCCGCAAGTTCCACCACAAGCGCCGTGCAGGTTTCATCAGCAAGTTCCGCACAGGACCTAAGCATCGTAAAGACTTTGCTTAAGGCCTTCCCCGACCGTTTGGCTACGCCCACTGGGGACGTATACAAATTGCCGAACCAGAACATCATTCGCTTGCAGGTTGCCGAGGCTCCTCACGCACTTCTAGCCATGTCTATGCTGCGCACCGGAGGCGGGAGCAAGTCTGAACTCCGCGTGAACCTTTATGTTCCCGTGGCCAAGGAACTTCTCGTTACCGCAGAAGCGAAAATCAGTTATGAACTGCTGTGGCGCAGCGGCCAGGAGCGTTTCATCGGAGTGGAAATTCAGAACGACGCAGATGGCCGCGAGCTGAGTCGCAAGGAAATCCTCCCTCAGGAAGCCTCCCCCAAGGTTCTCGCTTCCCTCAAGGAACTTACCGTAGACGCCTGGCGCGAAAAGCTGGAAAAAGAAAACTGGACCGGGCGCTACCTGACGGAAACTCTGCAGACGCTTCTCGTCAAGATGCGCCTCGCCGCACAGTTCTATCCGGAATACGGCCTGCCGGAATTCAACGAAGAAGACATGGAACTGATTTTCGACGAATTCGCAAGCGGAATCTTTTTGCTTCGCGACTTGAACGAAGACCGCTACCGCGCCATCATCGAAGACTACTTCGGCAAGGGAATGTTGCAATGGCTGAACAAGACCTTCCCCGACCACTTTGTATTGCCCAACGGCAAGCGTGCAAAATACAGCTACCAGCAAGTTGAAGCCTCCGAGCCCACCACAAACAGCAATCTCATCACCCAAAGCGCAGACGGCATACTCATTGAAATTTCCGCCCGCATCGAAGACTTTATGCAGGTGGATCGCGCCTCCGGAAAAGCATCGCCAATTACAGGCGAGCATTGGATTGCTGATAAAAAACTGCGAGTCCGTTACGACGTTCTGGCGCCCAATTTCCGCAGTATGCAAAAGACTTGGGACCTCACAGGATTCTGGAAGAACACCTATCCTGAATTACGTAAGGAACTGAGAGGAAGATACCCCAAGCACCCATGGCCCGAGGCTGTTATCTAGCGGGACATTTACGGATTAACTTTGTACACGACCAAAGTCTTGCTGTATTCGAATCCTACAACCAGCAGCGCAGAGTGCTTCACCGGGCTTTTTTCAGAAGGAATAAACAGGATTCCCTCGGGGCCACGGTGGTTAGAATCCATAATATACTGTATCAACTTCGGCGACTTAAATTTCGTCGCATCGAAAACAGCAATGGCGCCAGCACGTTCCAAGCCGACAAAAACAAGGCGTTTGCCATTGACCATACCGTAGGTTACATTTTCCGGCTCACAGCCCTTATCGTCACTACGTGTATCAATTTTCTTTTTGCCCTTCTTGGAATTCCAGTTAAAATATTCCGGAGTAAACTTCGCAGCGGCCTGTTCCAAGGCGTCCCCCGAGTCCCAAATCAGTTCACCAGACATTCCGTCAAAAATACTTATGGAACGAGATCCATATGAAACCTTGCAACCCTTGACTCCTTCGCAAGGATTTTTTCTGGCATAAGATTTCCATGCCGCAGGATTTTCCAGGCTTTCGCCTTCGTTGGCAGTAATCACAAAATTATCCTGTCCAACAGAGAAAACCTTGATGCCATCAGGTTGACGCAAGCCTCGCATGTTCTCGCTCTTGATATTGATGCGACCATCCTTCACAGCATCTAGGCCAAACCCAGGCTTAGAATGATCCACATATCCCAAATCAAAAATGGTGTCAATTCTTGCGGCTTCAATATCTACGCGGGCCAGGGCATTATTTTCTTGCAGGCTTACCCAGGCGTACTTGGAATCTTCGGAAACGGAAATATATTCAGGTTCCACCGAAGCATCGTCAAATTCAAGAACTGAAATTTTCGGGGCGAAGTTAGTCCCAGACTTTGCAAAATCAGAGCCTAGCTCCAAAATTGCCACACTGCCCTTGGGATCGACTTTACCATCTTCGCTAGGTTCGCCTTCACAGGCAACCAGCAAGCGTTTTCCATCGGGAGTGAAGGTGATCATGTCGGGATGATGCCCAATCTTGTATGTGGCGACCTTGCTCAATGCAGAACCTTCGAACTTCAAAATTTCAACAAAACCTTCTGCGTGGGCGGGTTTTGACAAAAGGCTCACAGCCACAAAGTTATCAAAAACAGTTACGCTGGTGGCTTCACCTTCCAAGTTAAACTCGGATTCCTTTTCAAGTTTACCCTGGTCATCAATTTTGACAATTTCAAGAACATCACCTTCGCCCACCACAAACAAGCGCTGGGCTTCGGGCATGTAAGCCGCAATTTCTGCAGTCTTCAAATTTACAGAAGACACCGGAACAAAAAATGGATCAACATGCACATTCTGAGACTTCGCCACACCTTGTGCAAAGGCGCCAGCAGACATTAGAACGGCAAAAGTCACCGCAAAAACAACACGCACGTTCCACCCCTTCATAGCAAAAATTACTTTCCACCAGTGCCGAAAATAAGCCAGAAAATCAGCATACCGATGCCGACGCCACCAATGAAGGATGTGGTCACCAAGGAAGAACCCGCCTTCTTGGCTTCATCCACTTCTTCCTTCTTCTTTTCGTTAACACCAATAGAAACACCCAAGGCCTGAGCACAAAGGGCATTATCCTTCTTGATGGTTTCGTAGCTCTGTTCCCAGTTGGCGGACTTTGCCTGTTCCACTTCCAGAGCCTTGCGGAGGGAATCCTTATCGGCAGAGCAACTTTCAGACTGGGCGGCCATGACGCTATCGCGAACGGCAATTTCTTCCTTCAGTTCATTTTCCACAGACGGAGCGGCAGTTTCGGCGGAAGAAACCTCTACGCCGGTTTCAGCAGCACCTTCAGCGGGTGCGGCAACTACAGCGGTTGCGGAGGCCGCTTCCTGAGCAGAAGAAAAAGTTGCAGCCAATACGCAAGTCAAAAGAATCTTCTTCAGCATTTTTACTCCTTACATCTGAGCCTTGATGCGAGCCCAGCCTTCCTCCGGAATCTGGGCACCCATCACCTGCACCACTTCGTTGGAAACAACGCTACCTAAGTTGCCGGCACGTTCCATGTCCCAACCGTTCATATAACCGTAAATGAATCCCGATGCCCAAAGGTCGCCGGCGCCAGTGGTGTCGATTGCCTTGGCAGGGCCAGCCTGCACGCGGGTCACCTTGCCATCCTTAGCGATCAAGGCGCCACGCTTACCAATCTTCACCACAGCCACCTTGGCCTTCTTGGCGAGAACATCCAGCGCAGCTTCTTCCTTAACGCCTGCGTAGGCGAAAGCTTCGTCTTCATTTGCAATGATGATATCGATCATCTTGTTTTCAAACAATTCATCAAAAGTCTTGCGGCAAGCGTCCACCACACCGAAGGAGCTGAAGTCCAAAGCGGTTTCTACGCCCAAAGAGCGAGCCAAGGTAAAGGATTTCTTGAAGCAATCAGCGTTGAATGCGCGGTAGCCTTCTGCATAAAGCAGGGAAACGTCGTCAAACAAAGCCGGAACAAAGTCTTCGGAAACCAGGAAATCGGAAGCACCAAGGAAAGTCCACATGGAACGCTGAGCATCCGGGGTAACGGCGCTAAAGACGCAACCGGTAGCCACGTCGGAAATACCCATCTTGGATTCCACACCGGAGTTCTTCAGATGATTCTGGAACAGGTCGCCCAACTCGTCCTTGGCCACCTTGCTGATGAAAGCGGCACGGCCACCCAGCTTTGCAACGCCCACCATGGTATTGCAGGTAGAGCCACCCGGCACGCGGATCGGCTTTTCAAGACTGCCCAGAAACTTTTCCATCTGGGGCCAATCCACCATGTTCATGCCGCCCTTCTGAACGCCCTGTGCTGCGATCCATTCATCGCTCACGTTTGCCAAAACATCGACCAGGGCAGCGCCCATACCGAGAACTTTCTTCATTACATTCCTCCGCGACGGCGACGAATTCTATCGCCCGCTTTCAACAAGAATTGACGTTCAGAATCAGACAAGGACTGGATACCGTCCCTGTTGACTTTCTTTAAAATTTCATCCATACGTTTTTCTTCATCAACGTAGAATACCTCGCCTTCGAGAACTTCAGGTTCCTTGGCATCGCCGGCATCACTAGAATCCTGAGACTTTTCGCTAGAACGGCCACCATCGTTCATCTTGAACTTAGGACCGCGAGCACGGTCAACGCCTTCACGGGCCTTGCTCAAGAAGCCATCCAGGCCGCCATTGAAGAAGTACATATAAAGGAATCCGCCCACAACGCCGCCCAAGTGAGCGAGATGAGCAATGCCATCGCCGGAAGGAGCCATAAACACGTCAATGGCAACCATGACCCACATGGCGTACTTAATTCTCATGGGGAAAAACATGAACATCAAGATCACGCGATTCGGGAAGAACTTGTAGTAGGCAACGAAGACACCCATCAAGGCACCGGAAGCACCGATAATCGGATTGTTGCTCAAGCCGAGAATGCACATGACCAAGCTGAACACCGCAGCGAAAACACCGCAGAATAAGTACATGGCGGTAAAGTGCTTTGTACCCATCCAGTCAGCCACTTCGCTACCGAACATCCAAAGCATCATCATGTTAAACAAGAAATGCCAGAAATCCACATGAACGAACATGTAGGTTCCGTAACGCCAAATCTGCAGAGGATCCGTCGGGAAGAAAGCACCAAAGAAAGTGATATATTCACGAAGGTTGGCGTAACCGTAACCAGGCAAATTCAAGTGGAAGCCAAGGATTCCACCCACAAAAAAAGCAAGGCCAAAAACCACGGCGTTGATAATCAGCAACACACGGAGGGGCTTCGGCAAAAATCTAAAAGGTCTCATTACTTGGGGCCTCCAAATTCAACAACCATCGGCAAAATTTCTGCAGGGACATACTTGGCAAGTTTCTTGCGACCTGCCGCAGTCTTTGCAATGCCGCACTTCAACAACTCGCGAACCACAGTGCTGCTCACTGCCAGATGTTCAGGGGCAGAAGCCAGGTACACCGATTCGCATTCAGGATACAAAGTCTTGTTATTCCAACCTACAGAAAGTTCGTAGTCCATGTCAGAACCGTTGCGAACGCCGCGTACCAAATAGCGGGCGCCAACCTTCTGCATAAATTCAACCGTCAAACCGGAAAATTCAGCAACCTTAACGTTACGAAGATTCTTGCAAGACTTGCGGATAAAATCAATACGGTTTTTCAAAGAGAACAGACAACTCTTGGAAGCGTTCACCGCCACCAAGATCCAAAGTTCATCAAACATGGCTGCGGCGCGTTTTGCAATATCCAGGTGACCCTCAGTAAAGGGATCGAAAGAGCCCGCAAACACAGCAATCTTGGAAGCGTTGATTTTCTTCTTAGAATTCATATCTGTAAACTACAAAACCTTACGATAGATAAGCAAGGAGGATTCGCCGTACTTCCTGATTTTCAACAGGTCCTCAGCTTCGGCTTCCTTGGCCCATGCCGGCAGATTCTTGGTAGGAGCCTCAAATACGGCAACACCACCAGGGTTCAGCCAATCCCAAAAATTACGCAAGTCCGGGTAAGCCATATCCTTGAAAGGAGGATCTGCATAAATCAGGTCGAAGCCTTCATCCTTGCAAAGAGCATCCTTGGACAAAGTCAAGACGCTGGTTTCTAACAAATTAAGTTTTGATTCCAGGGACAACGCCTTGTAGGCCTGCAGCACAAGCTTTGCCTGAACCTTGGCCATTTCAACAGCGGTAACAGAAGCGGCACCGCGGCTCAAAGCCTCGATGCCCATGATTCCCGTGCCGGCAAAAAGATCCAGCACACGGAAATTTTCCACACCCTGAAGAATATTGAATAGAGCTTCCCTGGTACGAGACGCAGTGGGCCTCGTCTTCGAAGTATCAGGAGAAGGTACGTTCCTCCCCCTCATGCTGCCGCCGGTAATACGAATGGACATGGAGCCCAACGATTACGGAACGACGTACATTTCGAAACGGATGGTAGAAACCAAGTCTCTCTTGGCCTGCTTCATTTCAATGCTAGACACACCTACGCGGAGCGGAGAAGCTGCGTAAGCTGCAATGAAGTTCTGCAAATCGCTGAAGTCTGCCGGAGAAGTAGAATTGAAGGCATAGCGCTTGTAAACGCCGAAGTCTTCAATCTGCGGCTTATCCAAGCCACCCAGTTGAACCTTGTTTGCACCAGCCAAAGTCTTCAAAGCCTTGATTTCTGCAGACACGTCAGCAGAGGTAACAAAGCTTGCCACAGACTTCAAGTTCACGTTGTTCACGTTGTACTGGCCGAATGCGGTAATATCTGTTGCAGGAGCGTTTTCCGGCAGAGGCGGAGTCTGGAAGTTGGTACTTACAGACTTAATGCGTTCCAGGAAGCTACGCTGGGAATTCGGATTCAAGGACACGCCACGAACGTAGAAGTAGTTGGGAGCCTGGTAGATACAGTCAGAGAAGCCAACGTCGTCCGGAGTAGCAGTGTTCATGAATGCAATGAACTGACCCAAGGATGCCTTCTGGTAAGACATTTTTTCCAGCGGCAGGTAGGAGTTGTAGTCCAAGCGCTTGTTGTTGAACAGAGCCTGCGGGTTGATTTCACCAACGACCTGCTTGATGGTCATGGTTTCACGCTGACGCTGAATAACAGCTGCGTTATTTGCTTCAGCTTCCAAAGCACCACCAGCGGAGGTCTTCTGGCTTGCGCTCATGGCCAAGGCGGTACGGCTAGGATCTTCCGCACCAATCAAGGACAGGTACGGAGCGGGCAGCACACCTTGCAGTGCAGTCGGAACACCGAATACACTAAGGAAGCAGCTAAAGCCAACAACAACGAAGAGAGCGGCCACAGCAATAGTGATAGCCTTCTTCTTGTTCTTCTTGTTCAAGTCGTCAAGACTGGTAACGTTAACCGGGGAAACGGTTTCAACAACGGTCAGTCGTTCGGCGGCTTCCATCAAATTCAAATGAATCATACACCCTCCATCACGTTAAGGGCTGCGCCGATAGCTGCAGTGCAGTTCAATACGGCGACAGAATCTTCGGCTTCCACCGGCAGACGCAGGTTGGAGAAAGAGTCCATCAAGGCAAGCTGGCAATCCGGCAGCTTGTTGCGGAGCGTTTCGACGAACATCAGGTCGGAGGCCATTTCACCGCAAAGGTGAATGTGGTTTGTAACAATGGCAGCGTTTTCGGAATGTGCAGTGGCAATCTGTTCAGCAACACCGTCTGCCAAAATCTGGTAAGCTTCTTCTCGAGTCTTGTTCACCAAGGAGAGAGTAGATACGCAACGCAAAGCCTGCAGGTTATCCTTGGTCAGCCAAATCATGGTCACGCCGGCGTAGTCAGCCTTGACGACGCATTCCAGTTCGTCCATCTTTTCGGCAAAGTCCATCAAGTTCATGATGGAGAGGACGTCAACATCCATAGCCTTCGGAGCGAGGGACTTGTTACGGAAGCCCTTACGGAGGTTGTCGATCCATTCCTGACGAACAGCGATCAACATCACGGTGTAACCGAGAGAATCGTTACCACCCATAATCTGGTAGTCCACCACGTAGGCGCCGACGTCGGCGTTGGTGATCAGGGAGACGTACCACTGCAGGTAGTCATCCAAGGTCTTGGCAGCTTCGGGAGGTACAAAAACCTGGCGAATGATGGAACGGAAAGCCGGAATACAGACGGAAACGGCTTCGACCTTTTCGATCTGGCTGTATTCCATCCAGCCCTGAAGCACTGTTTCGAACGCATAGACGTCTGCCAGGGGGCTTGTTTCGGTTTCGAGAACGGCGGTCTTGAGAACGCGACGTTCAACGGAATCCACAAGAGCCACCTTCAGGGAGGCGTCTCCGACTTCAATACCTAGGTATAACTTCGTATCACTCATAATATCAACGACTTAGAAGAATTTTTATCATCAAAAATTTAATCAAAAATCACCCCAGGAAGGATACTTTCCAACTTTTTCTTGCCAATTCCGGGCACTTTTTCAAGGTCTTTTGACGTTTTAAAGGGGCCAAAAGCCTCCCGACGGGCAATAATCTTCTCCGCAAGCTTGGGCCCCACCCCATTCAAGGCACAAAGATCCTCTGCGGAAGCATCGTTTATACGCAATGGCAGCACCACTTTTTTCTTCTTTTTTGACCGTTTTGAGGGATGTTTTTCACTTTTTGAAAGGGACGAGTCAGAGATCAGCTCCACAACGGACACTGAATCTTTTATGTCCGTCGGGCTTTTCGCTACTTTATCTGTAACAAATTTTCCGGTGGACGCCACCTGAGGCTGCACCGCATCTTCAATTTGGATACTTTCAATGGAAGGGAGCCCCCAGGGCAGAATCCGGACTACGACCCCAACAACAAAAAGGCAAAAGGCCAAGTAAAGGACCTTTCGTTCAGGTGCGTTCATAAGCGCCTCGACCTTTAGAAAAGAAGGCGCCACAGACTTTTGGACTATCGAAGATTTCTCAGGGCCCGTTCCACCGATTCTACATCGGAGGGGACGTCCACAGAAATGGAGGCAAAGGGACTTTGCACAATGCGGATGGGGCGACGGCCCATGATGCGCATCTGTTCCAAGGAACGTTCCAGTTCCACAGGACTCTGGGGAAGCGACGCGAATTCATCGCGGGCCGCTCTGGAGTAGGCATAAATGCCTTGGTGCTGGAACCAACGAGGAGCCTCTTCTTCGGGCACAGTCCTAGTAAAGTCTACGGCATAACCATCTTTCACTAAAACTTTAACAACCGTCTTGAGCTGAGCCTCTGCAGGATTCAGGGGGCAGGCCACCGTCACCCAGCAGTCGGGATGTTCTTCAAGATCCCTGGCAACATTGATCAAGACGTCCGGTTCAACCAAGGGTTCATCGCCCTGAAGGTTTACAACCAGGTCCAAATCTAAGGCTCTAGCCGCATCGGCAACGCGGTCGGAACCAGTAAAAGCAGGGCCGGTCAAGATAAACTCGAAACCAGCCCTAGAAACTATTTCAGCAATTTGTTCGGAATCTGTAGCGCAGACAATGCGGTCAAAGCACTCTGCCAACAGAGCCCTTTCCATGGTGCGTACGATCATTTCCTTGCCTGCGATTTTTACAAGAGGCTTTCCAGGATACCTGGAGGAACCCATGCGGGCAGGAATGATGCAGTGAACAGCCATGGATATAAGCTAACGCTTGGCGATTAGCCGCCAATAACCTTAGGAATAGCGAAGTGATCGTTTTCCACAGCAGGAGCGTTTGCGAAAGCCTGATCCAGGGAGAAACCCTGAACAGGAACGTCTTCACGGAGAATGGTAGCACCATTTTCCACGGCAGTCATGGGTTCGACGTTGGAGAGGTCCAAAGCCTTAAGAGCTTCGAGATGGTTCAACATCTTGTCCAAGTGGCCCTTCAAAGCCGGGATTTCTTCTTCAGAAACGCTCAGGCGGGAGAGCTTAGCCAATTTCAAAACTTCTTCACGTTCAAGCATAATGCCTCACAATTATTACGTAGGACAATGTAGCAAAAATTAGGTTCCAGGTTCCAGGTTCCAGGTCCCAGGCAGCTGTTTTTTAGCCGAGGATTTGCAGGGCGGCGTACTTCAGCACGATGGTTCTTGTAGTTCCGTCACCGAAGCGCACATCCACGCGGGCGTTTTCACCAGTGCCGGAGCAGCCGGTAATGGTCCCTACCCCATACTTGATGTGGCGGACCTTTACGCCCGGACGGTACGGATTCTCGCTGTACTCGTCGTACACCACACGGGGACCGCTGGGAGCCGCAGGCGTAGGTGCTGCCACCTTGATGGGGTTGCGGTAAACAATATGCTTATCGTTCTTTCTGATGGAAGCAGGCACTGCACCAGGGCGATTATAGGACGAGGTGCGGCCAGAGCCTCCAAATCCACTGGATCCGCCAAATCCACTGGATCCGCCGGAGGAATAGCTGGAACCCGTAGAGGAACGACGTGCAAACGCAGGAGGCAAGTTGGGACGACTGGGGCGGGAATATCCACCGCGGTCCTGATTGAAGTCGTCGCTTCCAAAGCCGCCACCGAAACCGAAATCCGTACACGGGGTAAAGTCTACAACAGAGGGATCCAGTTCCTTCAAGAATCGGGACGGTGCGAAGGGGCGGATGTTTCCCTGGAAGAATCTGCGTTCCGCATGGTACAGGTAAAGTTTCTTCTCGGCGCGGGTGCAGCCCACGTAGAACAGGCGGCGTTCTTCTTCCATCTGTTCGTTCATCTGCTGGCTTGACATGGTCATGGAGCCACGGACCAGCGGGAAGATTTCTTCATCGCAACCTGCGATGTGGACGGTATTGAATTCCAGACCCTTGGCCATGTGGATGGTCATGAGGGTAACCATTCCCTTGGAAGTGTCCACCTTCTTGTCGCCATCGGTAAGGAGGGAAATATCCTGGAGGAAGGCGTCCAAAGTTGCACCCGGATGTTCTTCGTCGAATTCACGGATGGCGTTCACCATTTCGTCCAAGTTACCAATGCGTTCGTCGGCAGTAATTTCATCTTCCTTGCGGAGGAATTCCTTGTAGCCCACGTCGTTGATAATCTTTTCTGCAAGAATGGGCAGCGGTGTTTCGCCAGCGGCAATCAAAGATTTCCAGCCTTGCACCAAGTTCGTAAAACCCTTCAACTTGGGAGCGGCACGGCCAACAGAATTAGCCTCGGCCAGAAGAATCTGCCAGAAGGTTCCTTCCCCATTGCGTTCCTTTTCAAGAATGCCTTCCACCGTAGTCTTGCCGATGGCGCGGGGCGGAGTATTGATAACACGGAGGTGAGCAGCATCGTCGCGTTCATTTGCAAGAACGCGGAGGTAAGCCAACACATCCTTGATTTCCTTACGGTCCCAGAATCTTGTGCCGCCAAAAATCACCGACGGAATGCGGCGATCGTTCAAAGCCTTTTCCAAGGCTCGGGACTGGGCATTGGTTCTGTAGAACACCGCAGTCTTGGAGAAATATTCCGGACCAGCCTTGGCAATGTTGTCTGCAATGGTGCTTGCCTCGGAACGGTCATCCATGAAGTGACGCACGTGAATCAGTTCACCAGCCTCTTCCTTGGAGAACACCACCTTCTGCATTTCTTCAGGGCGGATATTATGTGCAATCACGGAACCTGCGCCCTTCACGATGTTTGCTGTAGAACGGTAGTTGCGTTCCAACTTCACAATGGTCACCGGAGCAAAGTCTCGATGGAAGTTGCGGATGATCTTGATGTTTGCACCGCGCCAGCCATAAATACTCTGGTCGTCGTCACCCACCACCGTCACGTTCTTCTGTTCGTTGATGAGCAACTTCAAAAGTTCGTACTGGACATCGTTGGTATCCTGGTATTCGTCCACCACCACATACTTGAAGCGGGTCGCCAGCTGGTTGGCCAGTTCGGGAACCTTCTGCAACAAGGCTACCGTGTTAAACAGCAAGTCATCGAAGTCCATGGCGTTGGATTCCAGCAACTTCTTCTGGTACTGGCCGTAAAGATGGGCGTAACGTTCCTGGTCGCCGTATTCAGCCAGCTGCGCCGCCACTTCGGGAGTCTGCAACTGGGCGATTCCACCCTTGTACAAAATAGAGTTCTTGTAGCGGGAAATGGCGGCGTGAAGTTTCTTTACTTCGGACACGTCAAAGTCATCACCCAGTTCGTTCTTCAGGATTTCCTTGAGAATACGCTTCTGGTCGTCGTCATCGTAAATGGAGAAGTTACCGTCGTACCAGCGGCCATTCGGGCCCGCCATTTTCTGGACAACCTTTTCCATAGAAAGGCAACGTTTCAACAAACGGAGACAGATGGAGTGGAAGGTTCCCATCCAGGAGAAATTTTCGCGACTATCCAGCAGCTTCTGGATACGGTCCTTCATTTCACGGGCGGCCTTGTTGGTAAAGGTCACCGCAAGGATTCGTTCCGGATCCACACCGTGGAAGGAAACAAGGTGGGCAATCTTGTAAGTGATGCAACGGGTCTTTCCCGAACCTGCACCAGCAAGGATCAGCATCGGGCCATCAATCTTTTTTGCAGCAGCGGACTGCTCTGCATTCAGCTCTCGATCAAGTACACCAGCATCAACAATATTCGCCATAAGACTCCAAAACTTCTATACAAATGTGCAATATAACAAAAACTCCCAACCTTGTGGTCGGGAGTTTAAATTTTATGGAACCTTAGATGGATTTACACATCATCGGCGGCAGAAGCACCTACAGCCTGTTCGAGAGTGGTAATGCCCTGCAGAGCCTTGGAAATACCGTCCATACGCAGAGTGATCATATCGCATTCCTGCATAGCGGCACGCTTGATCACGTCACCGGAAGAACGCTTGATAATCAGGTTACGTACGGTTTCGTTAGGCACCAGGAATTCGTAAATACCGGCACGGCCCTTGTAACCAGAACCATCGCATTTGTCACAGCCCTTGCCGTGATAGAACTGCATGTCCGGAGTGAGGTGGAGTTCGTCGCGCATTTCCTGGGAAATTTCGCAAGGTTCCTTACAGTACTTACAAATGCGGCGCACAAGTCGCTGAGCCAGCACGCCCTTAATTGCAGTAGACACAAGGAAGGGTTCCAGGCCCATTTCCAAAAGACGAGGGAATGCACCTGCGGCATCGTTGGTATGGAGCGTACTAAAGACCAAGTGACCCGTCAATGCAGCTTCGATAGCCATTGAAGAAGTTTCCTGGTCACGCATTTCACCGATCATGATCACGTCAGGGTCCTGACGGAGCAAGGCACGAATGCCCGCGGCAAACGTAAACCCGGCCGCATTGTTGATCTGTCCCTGGTTGACGCCGTCGATATTCAATTCCACAGGGTCTTCCATGGTAGAAATGTTAATAGTACTATCAAGAATTTCACCAATAGATGCGTAAAGCGTAGTAGACTTACCGGAACCCGTAGGACCGGTAACCAGCACAATGCCGTTAGGAGCGTTAATGGCGTCGATGAACTGCTTGAGAACGCGGGGGTCGAAGCCCATGTCCTTCAAGGGGAACTGGCCAGAGTTCGGGTTCAAGATACGCATAACGATCTTTTCGCAAACACCGCGCTTACGAAGAGAAATGGGGAAAGAAGACACACGAAGGTCAACTTCGGAGCCTTTGTATCGCACCGTAAAACGACCATCCAGGGGCTTACGTTTTTCAGCAATGTCCATCTTGGAAAGAAGTTTAATACGGGACAAGATCTGCGGCATCAAGCGAGCCGGAATGGGAGCCATGACCTGAAGGTCACCATCGATACGGTAGCGGAGCTTCAGGAAGGTTTCCTGAGGTTCCAAGTGAATATCGGAAGCCTTACGGGCAATAGCTTCGTGGATCAAGGTAGTCACGATCTTAACAACTTGGCGACCTTCTTCGTCAGAAAGTTCTTCTTCCTGGTTGCCCTGACCGCGTTCCACGGTTTCAAGTTCTTCATCCTTGGAATCAGCAATAAGGTCGGCCAAGGTTTCTTCGGAACCGCCACCATGGCCGGCAAACACGCGTTCAATAGCCTTCTGGACATCGGCTTCGGAAGCCATGACAATGTCCACTTCCATCTTCACCTTGAACTTGATGATGCTGATGGTACGCATGTTGGTGGGGTCGGTCATTGCAATGGTCAAGGTGGGGCGAGCGGCGGATCGTTCGTCTTCCGGCTTCTGCATAAACAGAGGCACAACCTTGTACTGCTTACAAAGGTCTTCCGGCAAATAGGTGTAGGCATCGCCGTCGATGGCGAAAGTTTCCAGCTTAACGTACGGAACTTCGAACTGCCTAGAAAGAATTTCAATAAGACGTTCTTCCGGCATGTAGCCCAAGTCCACCAAGGTACGTCCAAGACGCTTACCCGTAGTCTTCTGGGTTTCCAAAGCCTTGTTCAACTGTTCTTCATTGATGTAACCTTGAGCCAAGAGCATTTCACCGATACGCATCTTGGTTGCGGACTGCATCTGGACACCCAGAATGCTAGTCAAGGTATCTTCGCTTACCATGCCCAAGCGAACAAGGATCTTACTCAACATAAGCCCGGTACGCTTATGTTCCGCCATGGCGTGTTCCAACTGGTCTTCATCCAAGACACCTTGGCGAAGGAGCAGCTGGCCCAAATTCATCTTCGTACTGTTAATCATAAATGCGACCATGCTCGCGGTTCAACGAGCTTCTTTTCTCCATCTTGGCAAAGCATATAGACTTGAGAGCCATTGGAAGAACCAACTGCACGCCCAATCCTACAAACCTTGCCCAAACATTTATTTTCACCGTTAAATATAATTTCTGGTACAGAATTGGCAAACAGCAGTTGATATTCCTCACCCCCATTCATTGCAAATTTCAAGGGGTCAATTCCGTAATATTCGCTCATTCGCACCACTTCGGGATCGATGGGCAATAATTTTTCGTCAATTTCGATGGAAACGTTTGATGCCAAAGCCAAATGGTTCAACTCCGAGGACAATCCGTCGCTCAGGTCCATGCAGGCGCCATAGGCTCCTAGACGAACCAGTTCCGCGCCGGCGCACTCCGCAATTCTCGGGTTCAGGTGGTACTCCACCAAGGAAGGAAACTTGTCCGCATCCTCGGGATGGTTCATCAAGATCCAAAGCCCCGCATCCGACTTGCCCAGAGTCCCGTTTACATACAAATTATCATCAAGCTGTACTGCAGAACGGACCAGGGGTTTCTCCCCCGCCAATGTTCCCAAAAGGGTCGTTGAAAAAACGCCTTCCTCGCCGGAAACCGTATCACCGCCGATTAAGGCAATGCCTCGTTTTGCAAAGCCCTGGGAAAGTGCAGCGCGAACCCTGTCGCAGGTTTCCGCGGACCAGTTCTTGTTTAAGCAAAGTCCTAAAAAGGCAATCTTGGGAACGGCACCCATGGAGGAAATATCGGACACGTTGGAGACGATATGTTTCTCCACCGCCTGTTCCGGAGTGGACCAGTCCAAACGGAAATGAGTGTTCTCCACGGAAAGATCCTTGGTTGCCACCCAGCCATCGAAAATGGCGGCGTCATCCCCCACCCCGAGCCAGCAGCGCTTTGCGGGAGCATCCTCCTTCAGAGGAGCTGCATTTTTGAGCAACTTATCGATAAACTGAAATTCGCCAAGATTAATCATCAGGCACGAGGCTCCAGGCATGAGGTTCGAGACAAAATATAATTACGAATTACGAGGTATAAGGTACGAGGTTCGAGGCTCGAGGCTCGAGACTTATAATCGCGCCGTAGGCGACTGGTTTGCTCTCATAATTCGTAAATAGTACCTCGTAATTGCGCCACACAGCCACAATAGGGTCGAAAAACCTCGCAAACTTTTTTTCACATAAGGATAAAAAATCTAAATTAAAGCGCATGGGACACATTTTCTTCATAGCGCCGTCTTCTCCAGGTAGCCTGGACAAGCTTAGCCAATGGACCTTCCGTTGGCTTTTGGAGCATGGAGATCTGGCAGAAGACGCCACCATGTACACCTGCAATTCCATCGAAGACGCAACAAGCCTTCTGGATTCTGCACTGATCATTGGACAGTCCCCGGCACTGATCATCCTTGACCACGCCGACCGCCCCACTGACCAAAACCTGAAGTTCAGCAAGATGCTCCACGACAGCATCCCTGAATCCTGGCTTGTGGAAATCGTTCCCGACTCCATGCCGGTTCCCCCCAACGACGAAGAGAACCTGTACTGGGTCCGCCGCCCCGTAAGCGAAGAGGAATGGTTCAACACTTTGGAAATGGTGCTTTTGAAGAATGGTTCTCCCCAATGGGCACAGAACGATTTCTAGTAAACGATTTTTAGTCCACCCGCGGATTTATCATGGAAGTTGTAAAGATTAAAGGCGTAAGCTACTTTGGCGTACGTTCCCCCAAGCACGTTCTTGCAGACATGAAGGACATCAAGGCAGCAGGTTTCAACGCCGTGCTCCACACCTGGAGCGAGGAAGACCAGCAGTACTACTTCGGCACCATGAAGGAAATCGTGGACGCTTCCGCCGACCTGGGTCTGAACGTGTACGTAAACCCCTGGGGCGTAGGCCGCGTGTTCGGTGGCGAAGCCTATTCAGAACTCACCGCCCGGGACCACGACATGTGCCAGGTGGCTCTGGACGGCAAGCCCAAGGTTGCAGCCTGCCCCAACCACCCCAAGTTCCGCGAATACATGCACAAGTGGATTGAGTCCGTGTGCAATACCAAGGTAAACACCATCTTCTGGGACGAGCCCCACTTCTATTTCGAGAAGGGCGGTCTCAGCAACTGGAGTTGCCTCTGCCCCGTCTGCTGCGACAAGTTCAAGGACCGTTTCGGCTATGACATGCCGGCGGCCACCTTTGACCAAATGCAGTCGGAGCAGGCTCGCGACGTTCTACGGTTCCGCGAAGACAGCCTCATCGACTTCTTGAAGGAAATGACGGAAGATGTTCACGCCCACGGCAAGCGCAACTGCGTGTGCATGCTGCCGCCCTGGTTCCCCGCAGGCCTGGACGACTGGAGCAAGGTGGCCCGCTTGGAATCCGTAGACGAAGTAGCCAGCGATCCCTACTGGGAAAAAGGCGCCACCGAAGAATGGGTCCGCGAGAAGTATGCGGAAACCGCCAAGAAGCTGACCGATGTGGCCAAGCAGTACGGCAAGGCTGTGCAGATGTGGATCAAGGCTTACCAGATTGAGGCTGGCCGCGAAAAGGATCTGGCAATTGCAGTGGAAGAAAGTCGTGCCGCAGGTATAGACAACATTTTCGCCTGGAGCTACCGCGGTACCGAAACCTTGAGCTGGATCAAGTCCGACGATCCCGACGCCGTGGCCAAGGCCTTCCGCGACGCATTGAAGTAGCCACAAAAAAGAGCCGCATTCGCGGCCCTGATTTACTCTACCTTAAATCGGCAAGATTCGCATTTAGCAGTCTTGCCGTTTTTGATGTCCTGGCAGACTCTTGCGGTTTCCGTCTCCATGGAATGGACTCCGTCAAAAATATTCAGAGTCTCGAAACCATCGGCAGGGCAACCCTTCAGATGACCATCGGGCCACAAGTAGTAAGTGTTGGTCGCAAAGCGGCAGGGCAAGCCGCGGCGGTTTGCAACAAGTTTCAGGAACACATCCTTGAAATAGCAGAACTTGTTTCGCCAAAGCTTGCGGTTACGCCAGACGGATTTCAGCTTTTCCTTGCTGACCGTGTGGGGGTAGTCCAGCAGAACGCCACTACCCTTCAAAATTTCCTGGACCTCGTTCAGAACGCTATGGACCTTGGCGGCAACCGCCGGGTCGTTCATATCCAGCTGTTCCTTGTGAAGGTAGTCGTGGTCCATGGAGTTCAGCCACTGGATGTTGAAAGCAGAAACCTGCAGGCGCTTGAGCCAGCGGGCAATATCCGGAAGGCCGTCCAAGGTATCCTTCATGGCAATGGCGGTCACGATCAGATGGGGGCGCTTCTTCTGCTTCAGGCGGGCTTCGGCAAAAGCCTCAATATTTCCTACCACCTTCTGAAACTGTTCCGTAGAAACGCCGCACCATTTCGTATAAATTTCCGGATCCAGGGAATCCATGGAAATGAACAGGCGGTCGATGGGAGAATTCAAAATCTGGTTGCGGTGAGCCTCGTTCAGGGCCAGGGCGTTGGTCACCATGGACACGTCGG
Source organism: Fibrobacter sp. (assembly GCA_024399065.1). Lineage (NCBI taxonomy): Bacteria > Pseudomonadati > Fibrobacterota > Fibrobacteria > Fibrobacterales > Fibrobacteraceae > Fibrobacter > Fibrobacter sp. The sequence goes on from JAKSIB010000020.1 coordinate 37,795, forward strand.
GAGTCTTCACCGTGCGGCGGAGGATTTCCATGACCTCGACGAACTTGGCGTTCATCAAAGGTTCGCCGGCGCAGCTCAAGAACATGGACCAGCAGTTCTTTTCGGCATACTGGAACACAGGTTCAAACTGTTCCAGAGGGAAAGAAACCTTGGTCTTGGGATCCAGGCTGGCATTGTCGCAGTAATGGCAACGGAAATTGCAGCGGGTATCCAAATCCAAACGCAAGTCGATCTTTTTCTTAAGCATGAACTGAAAATAGAAAAAAGCCCCAGCTTTGAGCTGAGGCTTTTTCTTAATTCTCTTTCGAGGAGCTAATTACTTAGCGCGTTCCAAGTAAGAACCGTCGCGGGTATCCACGCGGATCTTGGTGTTGTTTTCGATGAACAACGGAATCATAACCTTAGCGCCAGTTTCAACGGTGCATTCACGGAGAACGTTACCGCTGGTGTTGCCCTGGACTGCCGGAGGAGCGTCGATGATCATGAGGTCAACGAAGGTCGGCGGAATGACTTCGATAGCCTTTCCATCCCACCAGGTCACTTCAACGGTAGCACCGTCGAGGAGCCACATTTCTGCGCCATTGAGAGCTTCCTTAGGAATTTCAACCATTTCCATGGTTTCAGCGTCCATGAAGTACCAGTTGGAACCGTCATTGTAGCTGTAGGTCATTTCGCCATAAGTAACGTCTGCTTCTTCAACAGTGTCACCGCTCTTCCAGGTGCGTTCGAGAGTACGGCCGGTAACCAGGTTCTTGATACGAACGCGGTTGAAAGCCTGGCCCTTACCCGGCTTCACAAACTGGTTTTCAATGATTTCATACGGCTGACCATCAACCATGATCTTGAGCTTCTTACGGAATTCGTTGGTGCTTACAGTACCCATATTATCCTCTTTTTGATATTTATGTTGCTAAATTTAGTAATATAATGGAACAAACATCCCTCGTATTCACGCAAATTTCCGACTTTTTAGAGTATTTGGGCCCCGATTTTGCAACCTTGATTGCAAATACACCCCAATTGTCCAACACGGACCTGGCCCCCACGTTCCCCTTCTGCTGCTCTAGGCACTATGCCGACCTGATCAAGCAGGCAAAGAACCCGGCGGCCCTCTTGCGTGAAGTTCTCCCCACAAAGGAAGAATACCTGGACGTTCCCGGTTTTACCGACGATCCGGTAGGCGACCTTCCGGCGGGCAAGAACGAATGCGTCATCCAGAAATACGAGAAGCGCGCCCTCATCATGACAACCGCCACCTGCGGTGTGCGCTGCAGGTTCTGCTTCCGCAGGAACTACCCCTTCCAGAATACGCCCGGCATCGACGTCATGGTGGGCAGCTGGCTGGACACCCATTCCGACGTGTGGGAAGTGATCTTGTCCGGCGGCGACCCGCTGACCCTTTCGCCTACAGCATTCCAGAACCTGATCGAAACCATCAGTGACCATTCCTCGGTGACGACCTTGCGCATTCACAGCCGCTTGCCGGTGATGCGCCCCGACCTGGTGGAAAAGCATTTTGAATTCCTCAGGGACATGCCCGCCCGCTTCGACTGCGTGCTGGTAAGCCACGTAGACCATCCCGACGAACTGGACGAAGAAAGCATGAACATTTTCGGCCAGCTGAAATACAGTGGCTGGACTCTGCTGAACCAGAGCGTTCTATTGAAAGACGTGAATGACGACGCAGGCACCATGGTCCAGTTATGTAGAAAACTGTTCGAACAAGGCGTCCTACCCTACTACCTGCACCAGCTGGACCACGCCAAGGGTGTAGCCCACTACGAAGTCAGCGACGAAAAAGCAAAGTCCCTTATCGAAGAAATCCGCACCAAGCTTCCCGGCTATCAAGTGCCCAAACTGGTTCGCGAAATCGCTGGCGAAAAAAGCAAGACGCCGGTGTAAAACCGACGTCTGATTTTCTAACTCGAACTAAAAAATCATTAGTTTATCTATTATTGTTTCAAAAATTCAAAATCCAAAAAATCTAGAATCTAAAGCTCACGCCGCCCGAATAAAGACCTCGGTAACCAACACCCGCTTCTACGTAAAAACCCACCGTGCCTACATATTCAATGCCAATGGGACTGAACTGGAAATTCGGCAGTCCAAAGCCAACCTCATAATCGTCCACCTTTGAAATTTCCAGGACTCCGCCTAAACCTAGACGAGAGTATATCTGCACATGGTCAAGAAAACTAACCCAGTCCACCTTCGATTCCACAGCCAGGTGAACAATATGGTTATCCTTGATGTCGGCGTATTTCAAATAGCCTTTCTCGTTATGGTAAGGGTGCACCTTGGAGGCGTAATATTCGTAGCCGGTGGCAAAGCCAAGTTCCAACATTTTTGCGAGCTGGTAACGGGCGCCGAGGTTCACCACAATGCAATTGGTGCCACCATCAATTTCATCCTCCACTCCTTCGCTGTCGAAGTCTCTCATTACCAGACCAAAGTCCGCAAGCGTGGACCAAAAGGCAAAACCACCACCCACATCCACAATCCACTTATGTTTATTTTCTTCTGCAGCGGCAAGTGTGCAGCAAAGGCAAATTAAGAGAATAATCTTTTTCATACTAAGAATATACAAAAACATTTTCCACGAGAAGGAACTTTTTTGCGTTTTTTTTTGAACTATTCCTTGATAAAACGGGAAAAAAATTCTTTCTATATGATTCATAGCGTATTATATGGATTTTACGCGTCAAACCAGTTTTCAATTTTCAAAGGAAAACCTTCCTATTCCACACAATAGTTTTTCAGTTCCAGCGCGCGTTCATACAGGTAATGCTTTGCAGAAACAGAAGGCACAAAGTTTTTATCGCAGGTCCAATATCTGATTTCATCACTCTGCAGATGTTCCGTCAATACGCCCTCATTTTCTGCACATTGACTACTAAATTTCGGGACATATTCTTCATCAATTGATTCGTGGTGATGGGAGAAAATTACAAGGCGTTCCACAGAATTTACGGACAGTCCTTTCATGAACAAATATTGTTGGAAAGTAACTATATCAAAACCATCCATAACATCATAAACAAGACCTATTTGTGGTTTTTGAGGAACGCAAGAAACATTCCACTTTCTCCTGGCGTGAATTCAACAGATTAGCAGGATTTTCATCGCCAAACTACTTGAAACTTGTTTGCGACGGGAAAAGCAAACTGAGCAAGAAAAGGTCCAGTGCGGTAGCGGCCGCAATGAATTTGTCCGCCAGCGAACAGGAATTCTTTGAGATGATGGTCGCCATCGACAACACCACTAATGAAGCTTATCGGTTCAAAGGACGAACGCCACTTTCTAGGAATCACCTGCGGCTGCGACGAGGAAACCTACAAGAAAGTAACCGCCGAACTAGAGGATTGCCGCGACCGAATCACAGCCATCACTTCCGCCGCCAAGAACATCAATCAAGTGTTTCGAATCAACCTGCAAATGTTTCCCCTAACAAAGAAAGTGTAAAAATTATACGCAAGGAAAACCTTATGAAAAAATTCCTATTGCCAAGGATGAACCCGAAAAAGGAAAACTGGTGACAGAGAAATTCTAGGCCATGTCGGTTGTAACGGGCAACATCCAAACATACAATGGGCATGGCACAGTCTCTGCTCAGAAATTAAACCTCAGTTTTAAATATTGGATCCACGTTACCGGTGACGAAACCTCTTGTACTGTTAAAATGACTAAGCTTAGAGAATAAAGTCTGTAAAGAGAGAGATTTTTAAAATTCGTGAAGAAACATACAAAAAGATTTGTATGTTTCGTGAATTTGTTCACTAGAACAACGTCTTCACGCCAAACCCGATAACGCCATCTAGGAAGTTGCAACCGTTCCGCATGGCATAATAGAGGTTGATGCTCCAGTTCTTGCGGTACTGGGTAAAGGCTATGCCATAGTCCTGTTCACGGGCCCAGCCATGTTCTGCTCCGGAACGGCGATATAAGCCAGGCTGGTAGAAAAGTTCTATGCTCAGGTCGTAACTGTCCTGCCACAGCAAGGCCAGTTCCCCAAAGCCAAAGGCGCGGGTACGTACCGCTTGGTAACCCATTCCCTTGAAACTATCCATTCCGCCCAAGGCAAACAAATCGGTGCGTTTCAGGTTTCCGTCGGAGGGGAAAATTCCGCCCGCCACACCGGAAATGCGGCCGATGAAATTTTTATAGATGGGTTGGTAGCGCATAACGCTGGCGTTGGCCAAAAGGAAATTATCCAAGGAATCGGGGCGATCCATTTTATAAGACAATTTACCGTCTATCCGCCAGCCATCGCGAGGCAAAGCGAAACGATCCAGGGAAACGTAAGACACTTCAAGAGAGGAATACTTATTGTCTTCGCTGACGCCGACAAAAACGCCGATGTTAAAATCAAAACCTATATCACGGGTAACACCGATTTCACCGTACAAAGTACGTTCTATGGATTCAGCGGAAGTAGAATCCTCGTTGGAATTTTCGGAATCCGCGTCAGACGCCGTAACCGTTTCTTCGTTGAACATGCCGCGGGCTACCACGTTCCAGGAGGTTCCAAAAATCCAGGGTTCCTTGTAGGAGCCTTCCAAATGGCGGGAATCGTCTCCGATAAATCCTTCCAACTGCAGGTCACGAGCCGTCCCAAGGATGTTATAGAGGTTCACGTTGATTTGGCCTTCCCAAGCGTTTCCTTCGCTGGAGTAGGTCAGCAAAGCTTCCGCTTCGGAAACGGCGGCCGCCCTCATGTGGAATACAGGCACAATACGATTTCGCGTCGGGTCACGGAACATCTGGGCGGGCGCGGTTCTCTCATAATATCCTAAGCGAGAAAGCTTGCGGTCCGCACGTTCCAAATCCGTCGGGGAAACATAGGCGCCCGCTTCCAAGCCCGCCAGCTTTGCAAACGCCTCGGGCTTTGTCTTCCCCGCTTCCAGATTCTCGGCAGGCGCCCAAACCCAAGCGGCCCCGCGGTTCAATTGAACAGTCAACTCGCCAGCAGAATCTACAGAGCCTTCCACCACAGCACCAAGGAAACCGCGGTTTTCGTAATAACGTTCCAGCTTCTGGGCTGCACTGCGCCAGCCATCGCAGGGCGCACCTACCGCAGACTGCATTTCCGTTTCGTCAAAGTCAGAATGTTCCCCAGACCAGACAATCTTCTGGATACGGCACTGACCGCCAAAAGCCAGTACGCTAGACATCAAGAAAATTGCAAGACTCAAGAACTTCATTTTAATACCACTTCGATTGCCACGCCCTTACGGGCTCGCAATGACACTCCTTGTTTTCAATTCTGCTTTGATTGCCACGTCGCTACGCTCCTCGCAATGACATCCTTCACTAAAAGTATGCCTTCGCTTCTGTGCTCAGCTTCTGGAAAGCATTTTCTTCTGCATCGCCGAATCGCAGCACATAGTTGCAACCTAAAGAAATAAAGTTATTCAAATCCAAAGACACCGAAAGTTCCAAACGATAGGTCGTTCCGTCATTGTAGCCCGACATCACCTGGTAAGGTGTGGTGGAGCCGCCCTTATCCACATTGATCACGGAGAAGTTGGCAAAGGCGTTCACCTTCTTCTGTCGGTTATAGCCCACGCGTAAAGCGCCTTCCCACAAGTCCGCCTCAAAGTCAAGATTCACCCCATCGTCGCCAACACCCTTGCGGTAACGGCCCAAAGGCTGCACAAAGAAACCGTTCATAAAATCAAGGCGGTACTTCAAAGTTCCATCATAAATATTCCAGTTCCACTTTTGCAACGCCGACAATTCCTCGTCCTGCAACAAAAGTTCCGCACCCACGAAATGATCAGGATTTATCTGGTAGCCGCCTTCAACATTGTGGGACAAAATCTTTTCGTAATAGGAAATGGAAGACAACTTTTTATCGTAATCAAGGCCCGGCTTATACGCCACATTGATTCCCGCAGGGTGTGTCCAATCCAGCAAACCTTCAAAGGAAATTCTGCCCGACGTGGTGCGCATCAACTGGCTTTTGGTCATAGGCGGGAAATAGATGGTTCGGCCCGTGGTATCATTGCCCTCGCTGGAAACAGAACCGCCGATAGTCACATCACGCAAAAAGCCGTTCTTGATTCCAAACATGGCACCAGGATTCCAGCGGATGTCCAAGTTGAAGGACGCATCAGAAGCGCGCACCGCCCCCACGGAATCGTTTCGTCCCTGGCCCTCATAAACAAAGTCGCCATTGTCCACGCCTTCGATATACGTTCCCGTAAGGCTGTCATAGCGAACGTCGCCGGTACCAGGCGCCACCGCCTTATAAACCGCCGTATAAATCTGTTCTTCCGTCAAGCCCAACTTGTAATTGACAGTTCCATGCAAGCCAATATTTTCGTGACCGAATTTTCCATTCAGGTCGCCCACCCAGGAATTATCCGCGCCGGTAGAATCCGTCACGATTCGTTCGTACTGAAGCAAATGGGAAACAGAAAAATAGCGGCTATTGTAATTGGCTTCCTGGAGCCATGTGGCGGCCTTCAGGGAATCCAGCCAATCTGCGCCAAAGCTATCGCCGCGGCGTTTCGCAATCTTTCCGCCAACAGTTTCCTTCACCTCGCCCTTATCAAGGTAAATACCGAAACCGCCATTTGTTTTACCGTAAAGCACCTCGTCGGACAATGCTCCATAGTTAATTTCCGTATAGCGGAAATCCATGGTGCCAAAGGGCCGCACCACTCCCTTGTCAAACACAGATTTCAGCGTTGCTTGATAGCGTTCCTTTTCCTGATTCTGGAAACTTGCCACATGGGTAAAGGCCAAGTCGCTATGGGCGCTGCGACCCTTATGGGAAAGAGTCAAATTCACTCTGGAGGAATTCCAACTTTCGTCACCGTTACGACGGTATCCCCAGGAAGCGTTACCGAACCAGCCGCCACCCAGGCGCATTCTCAAAGCAAACTCGTCATGAATTAAATCATCATCCAACAAAGCGCCATCAGCATCCGTCAAGTCCCAATCATCCAAAAGTCGGTAAGCGTTCCAATCCAAGTCGGAGCCTTGATTTTCTAGGATGTCGAAGCCTTGCTGCACGCGGTTTCCGTAAACAGAAAGCGCCACCGGCAAATGGGAAAGGTTCTGTGTAGAATCCGAAGTAATATACCAGCGGACCGCCTTTCCTTCGGGGCCGCCAACATCATGAGATGCCGTATTGGAATCAGCACGATTCATGGCCACTTCCACATCGGCGTAGAATTGCTTATTCCATTGGGTTCGCAAGCGTGCGCCAAAGCGATCATTTTGCATGGGGTGAGTCAGGGAGTCTCGAGCCTCCCCCGTCAAGCGGAATCCAGAAACGTCCAAGTACAAGTTGGGGTGTCTGTATTTTGCCGCTGCTCCGTACAAAGTAAAAGTCTGGTCTTCCTCGTAGGCATCGTATTCCACGCGGATTTCATCATCAAAGGTTGTCACCAAGGAGCCCTTGAAATCCAGCATGCCACCCGCATAATTCACCACGTAGTCTACGCCACGTTTCAGCTTTCGACCGTTGAGCCAAACCGTTTCCGATTGGGGAACCACAGAAATAAAACTTCCCGAGGCGTCCAGAGAGTAACCTTCTCGCTGGCCGCTGACACCATTGATGACGCGGCTAAAGTGCTGAACTTCGTCAGAGCCGTAAACGCCCTTGACCTCGGCCTGGCCTCCGCCAAACCCGCCATGCACTCCCGCCATGACGCCCAAGGAACTTCTATCCAGGGAATACAAACCCATGGATTCGTCGGACCAAGTAAGGTCACCTAAATGCAAAAAAGTATGAGGAGTCTGGACCCTGAAATAAATCTGGTCCACTTCACGCAACGTAGACGTGGTCTGGTCCCCCGCCTTGCGGCCCACATCAGACAAAAGAGCGTCAATGACAACATCATCGGTCAAGCGGCCTTGAATGGACAGGCGCAATTCCTGGTCCACCTGGGTTCCACCGTCGCCCACCGTAATCTGCATGGTCTTGTAACCGTGGGTTTCCAGGGAGTCCTTACGTTGTACAGAATCTGCCGTTGCAGCATTAGGAACAACATAATCCACGTCCCGAACCAGCACCGACGGATCCCAAACTGGCAAGGAATTCACATCCATGCCAAACGCAAAAGTCGTCAAAAGAAAAAGTCCCAAGCCTGTGCGTCGGGACATCGCCATTACCTATGAATGGGTTCTACGACAAACTGTCTTGTGGAAAGCAACTTGTGGCCCACCACCAGGTCCACGCTCCATTCGCCAGGTTTCAGCAAGTTGGGAACGATGGTCGTAAGGCACACGTCCTGGGACATGTTGCAGGCAGATTTCTGAATGGTGTCGGCACCGTTGAACCAGATATGCATCAAGGTATCGGCACCAAGCTGTGCTGCAGAAGAAACCGTGGAGTAGTAATAGAGGCGTGTTCCTTCTTCGAACACGCTATCTACACCGAAAGGAGTTCCGTTCACAATATGGCTACACACCACGCTTTGAGCGAGAGTCAATTCGGTTTCTACAGTTTCTTGAACGGTGGTATTGCCCAGGGCAATAATGATAAGGCGATGGATAAGGAATCCCAAAAAGACAGCAATCACAATGATTGTCGTCTTCCGCAAATTACGTAGCGGCGGGAGCTTAGCCACAGAGCCTCCTAGCGAACCAGGCGGCTAGTATTCTGGGTAAAGGCAGGAACAGCGTCTACAAGCTTTTCAACGAGCAGGCGGTTGAAGTCCTCGATGCGGTTCGGAAGCTTGGAGCCCGGGAAGATCTGGACCAACAGGAGGGCCTGGTCTACCGGAGCGATGTAGATGGAACGATTTTCGCCGGAATAAGAAACGGCGTTGAAGTTTTCACCACCAAGCATCATACCGACCTGGCTTGCAGAGTCGAAGGAAGCGGTGCTCAAGACAGCAAGCGGAGTAGCGTCGACACCAAGAGAACCCACTTCGGCAATAATGGAACCATCGCGATGGCAAAGCACGATATATTCGGCCTTGACACTAGCCTGGTAGGCAGACATCAAGCGACGGACCTTGTCAGCGTCATCAGAATAAATGGTAAAATCACTCATATCTTAGCCTCTTTAAAATGGGTTACTTCTTCTTGGGAACGTACGGACGCAATTCGATTTCGTCATCGCCTTCGTTATTGGGCTTGGCAACGTCGCGGCCAAAGGTAGGCATACGCGGAACAGGAGCGGCGGCGCGAGGACGACCGAAGGGAGAGGATGTAGCTCCCTTCTGGAACAGACCTGCCCCGGCAGTTGCCGGCTGTGCGGGAGCTGCGCTAGGCGGCTTCGCTGCGAAAGAAGGCATACGGAAGGGAGATGCACCAGGTGCGGGCTGCTGCGGCTGAGCAGGAGCGGCGGCCTTGACGGAAACACCTTCCTTGGTGAGGGACACATCGTGAACGCCAGTGTTGTTGGCGGTGGCTGCAGCCTGATGCAAGAAACCCTGCTTGACGTTAAACTTTTCAATGACCAGCATAGCGATGGTCTTAAGAGTGGTCACAACACCCTTACCGTTATGGGCGGTGGCCGGGAAGAACGGCACGCTACGGGGATTCAGTTCGGCGTTCAATTCGTCGAGGGTAAACACGTTATCCATATCGCGCTTGTTGTACTGGAGCACGAAGGGCATATCGTCAAGATCCATGCCGTAGTCCTGAAGGTTCTGGCGAAGGTTCTGCAAGCTTTCCAAGTTTTCAGCCTGACGAGAACGCTGGGAGTCGGCAACGAACACGATACCGTCTACACCGCGAAGCACCAGCTTACGGGTACTGTTATAATAGACCTGACCAGGAACAGTATAGAGCTGGAAACGAGTCTTGAAGCCCTTAATATCACCGAGGTTCAACGGCAAAAAGTCGAAGAACAAGGTACGGTCACCTTCGGTAGCGAGGGACACCATGTCGGTACGCTTGTCCTGAGGCATCTTCTGGTGGATCACCTGCAAATTGGTGGTCTTACCACTAAGACCCGGGCCATAATAAACAACTTTACAACTAATTTCTCTTGTAGCAAAATTAATCGAAGACATTATACATCCTTGATATTTTCTGAAGGACAATCTAATAAAAGAATAAGCAATTTTTTGCGGGCCATTGCAAAAAAAGCCCTTTATTCGGCCAAAATTCGCACTTTTTATATTCCAAACAAAAAGATTCCCTCCGCGAAAACGGAAGGAACCTTCAATTTTCAAATGCAGTACAGTCTATCTTCGTGCAGAAAGGCAAAAATTTTCACCACAAGAATCGCAAGATGACACTACTTGGTCGGAATGAAAACCGAAAATAGGAGAAATTCTAAATACACAAAAGACCAGAGTATAAAGACATACTCCGGCACTTTTGTAAAATCAATCGATTTGCTTCGCTAATTAAGCGAGAGCGTTAACGATCTTAGCAGCCTTAGCCTTGTAGTTGGCAGCGCGGTTTGCGCAGAAACCGGCACGATGCTTGGCAGCAGCCTTATCGAGCTGGCTGAACAAGTTCGGCAATTCCTTCAGAGCTTCTTCCTTAGTAGCAGCAGAACGGATAACCTTCAGGCTAGTACGGATAGCAGAACGGCAGGAACGGTTCATGGCATTGGCCTTTTCGGCCTGGATCAAACGCTTTTTGCAAGATTTGTGTTGAGGCACCTTATTATCTCCGGGTGAAAACCTACTTAAAAATGTTGGCTCAAAGTTAGTAAATGTTTGAGATTTTTCAAGGGGTCACAAAAATTTTCTATTTTTTAGACCATGATTCCCTTTGTAAACCTTGTTGCTCAACGAAATACATACCGCAAAGAATTCGAGGAAATGGAGAAATCCGTTCTTGACAGCGGTTGTTTTATCGGTGGCGAACAGGTTGCAAATTTAGAAAAGGAACTTTCCCAGCATATCGAGAAATCCCTTGAAAACGGGCGAAAAATCCATACTATCGCCTGTGGAAGCGGAACGGACGCCCTGACCATCGCCCTGATGGCCCTCGGATTGAGCGTCGGAGACGAGGTTATTGTACCCGACTTCACCTTTATTGCCCCAGCGGAATGCGTGGCTTTTTTAGGTGGAACGCCCAGATTTGCCGACATCGACATCCAGACCCTGCAGATTTCGCCGGTCAGCGTAGAAAAACTGATTACCCCAAAGACCAAGGGTATTATCGCCGTAAACCTTTTCGGTCAGTGCGTCCCCTTTGCAGAACTGCGCAAAATCGCCGAAAAACATAATCTTTGGATTATCGAGGACTCCGCCCAGGCCTTCGGCGCCACCCAGAACGGCAGAGCAGCCTGCACTTTCGGCGACATCGCCATTACCAGTTTCTACCCCACCAAGCCCCTGGGTTGCTACGGCGACGGCGGCGCCTTGTTTACCTGCAGCGAAACTTTGGCAGAAAAAATTCGCATGATCGCAAACCACGGCAGCAAGGGACACTACAATCACGAGATTATCGGCATCAACAGCCGACTGGACGCTTTACAGGCAGCCATTTTGCGGGTAAAGCTTCGCCATTTAGATGAGGAATTGAAAGTACGCCAGCAAAATGCAGCCAAGTACGACGCATTTTTCAAAAATTGGGAGGGCGTTGTTCCCCAAAAGACAGCCGAAGGGAACACAAGCACTGTGGCCCAGTATACGCTTCTGGTTCAGGACCGCGAGGCATTTATTGCCAAGCTTAACGCCGCCCAGGTTCCGTTCTGCATCCACTACCCTGCCACCCTGCAAAGTCAGAAATGCTTTGCAGAGGAAGGCGTTGCGGCCCCAAACGCCACCTTGGCCTGCACCCAGGCCATCAGCCTTCCCGTATGCGCCTTCACCGACGTTGACGAAATAATTCGACGTATACAGACGCAAACAAAAGTCTAAAAAACACCCTACAAAGCCCCTTCGCTAATTGCTAAAATTGGCGCCATGAAAGGGACTCAAGTCAAAGACCGTTCTCTCCTCAGCCTCTCGTGGCCGCTGATATTCACCTTCGCCGTGAATATGATCCAGCCCATGATGGACAGCTGGTTCTTGTCACGAACTTCCGAAGAAGCTGCCGCAGGCGTCGGTGCATTGATGCCCGTTCTCGCAGCCTTGTTTACCGCCATCAACGCATTCTCCCAGGCAGGAGCAAGCATCGCCTCCCAGTACATGGGCGCCGAGCAGAACAGTCACGCCCGCTCCACCAAGACCATGGTGCTTTGCGGAAGCTTGATGGTCGGCCTTCTGATGACTTTAGCCATCATTCCCTTGTCCGGGCGCATTCCCGTTTGGATGGGCCTGCAGGGCGCACCTGTTATTTATGCCCAGCAGTTCATGTCGGTGGTGGCATTCGGCTTTGCCTTCAGGGCGCTGCAGTCCTCCCTTACCGCCTTTGTGGCAACCCACGGCCTCACCGTATGGAACCTGATAGGAAACATCATCACCATCGTCAGCAACGCCGCCATGAACTACGTGTTCCTGAATGGACTTTTCGGACTGCCCAAGATGGGAGCCCGAGGCGTGGGCTTGGCCACCGCACTTTCCTGGCTGATTTCTTCCGCAATCCTCTGGTGCGTTCTGCGTTACAAGATCCAGCACAAGACCCACCGCCGCGACCTGAAGCGTTCCCGCGCCATTTTGCCAGACTGGATCCGCATTGGCTTTCCTGCCGCCGCAGAGCCCATCAGTTTCCAGCTGTTCAACGTGTTCATCACTTCTATGGTGGCGCACTTGGGAACCCTGGCCATGACCGCCCGCGTCTTTGCGGGAAACTTCGCCGCTTTGTCTGTAATTCTAGGCATCGGCCTCGGCAATGGAAACCAGATTCTTGTGGCCCACTTGGTCGGCGCAAAGGAATTCAAGACTGCAAACCAGAGAGTTCATCAAACCATCTTAATCAGCTGCATCAGCGGTCTTATTTTGTCTGTAATCATGGCACTTTGCGGAACCCACCTGATTGGAATTTTTACAGATAATCCCGACGTGATTGCATTGGGCCAGATGTGCCTTTGGTGCGATGTGGCGGTGCAACCCTTCAAGGCAGTAAACTTTGTTCTAACCACATCCATGCGAGCCGCTGGCGATTCTAAGTTCCCAGCATTTGTCGGAAGCGGCATGATGTGGACTTTGGGCGTAGGCACAGCACTGTTCCTGGCATTCGTTCTTGACCTTGGCCTTCCCGGTCTTTGGCTGGGCATGGCTGCCGACGAATTCTACAGATCCATCGCAAACTACTACCGTTGGCGCAGCGGAAAGTGGCAGAGCAAGGCCGTGGTTTAAGCCTCGCAAATGGTCTCTGAGAACGTCGCGGCAAAAAACGCGGACCTCGACTTTTTCTATCTTTGCCGCCGTGGCTTTTTACTCTAACGAAATCATCCAACAGCTGAAAACTCAGGCGGATATTGCAACCGTCATTGAGAATTTTGTGCCGTTGAAGCGTTCCGGAAACGGGCGCTATCTTGGAGTATGCCCCTTCCACAACGACCGTTCCCCCTCCATGAATGTGAACCCCAGTTTGGGCATTTACAAATGCTTTGCCTGCGGTGCTGCCGGCGACGTTTTCAAGTTCGTCCAAGAGCACGAAAAACTGGATTTCAAGGGTGCAGTGGAATGGGTCGCCAACTTTACGGGTTTTGCCCTTCCCTCCTTGGGTGCTCCCGAAAATGCGGAAATCGTTGAGGAACGCGAACGGGTTCGCCGATTGAACGAACTGGCCTGCGAATGGTTCGAGCAGCAGCTCACCATGAGTCAAAAAGCACAGGCCTACTTGAACAGCCGCCACATTACCGAGGAAACCCGCAAGCGTTTCCATATCGGTTACGCCCCCGATGGTCGCGAAGGTTTTATTAGTCACGCCGTCAAGAACGGATTTTCTCCCTTGGATTGCGTGAAGGCTGGTCTTGCCGTAGAAAAGGAACACGGAGGTATTTCCGACAAGTTCCGCGATCGTCTGATGATCGCCATCCAAAACATTTCCGGCATGATCGTTGCCTTTGGTGGCCGTGACCTCAGCGAAAACAAGGACCCCAATTTTAAGCCGGCAAAGTACATGAACAGTCCGGAATCCGCCCTTTACCACAAGAGCGACATTCTATTCGGATTGAATCATGCCCGTCAAAGCATAGCCAAGGAGCAGGCCGTCATTATCGTAGAAGGCTACTTCGACATGATTAGCCTTTACCAAGGTGGCGTTACCAACGTGGTAGCCGCCTCCGGAACCGCCTTGACCGAAACCCACGCCAGCATTCTGGCACGTTACGCCAAAACAGCTTACTTGGTTTTTGACGGCGACGCTGCTGGTCAAAAGGCTACTTTGCGCAGTTTGGAAATCGTGCTTCCCAAGGGAATCGCCCCACGAGTGTTTGCATTGTCCCGTCCGGACGGCACCAAGATCGACCCTGACAACTTTGTAAACGAACAGGGTCCCGAAGCATTTAGAAACGCTTTGTCCACCGCAGACGACTGGCTGAACTATCTCGCCAGTCAAAAGGACTTGCGCCGCCCCGAAGAAAGGGCAAACTTTGTAAGCTACGCCAAATCCCTGGTAAAGAGCATTGGCGATCGTGAACTTCAGAACCAATACCTGAAGCTTATTTCGGAACGATTCAACACAGACCGTTCACTGGCGCAGGTCCGCCCCATCAAGCAGGAAAAGCGACTGCCCCAGCAGAGCGCCGCGCCCCAGGTCCAGGAAATTTCCGTTCCCTGGCACGCCATTCCCCCTATCGAAATTCGCTTTGCCACTTTGCTGTTGCGCAACCCCACCTTGATGGACCGCGCACTGGAATACTTCGACATGGACTGGGCCACCAGCGGCATCCAGATGTTCGAATCCCCCATCGTGGAAGAATTCGTCAATACGGTGGTGGCTTTGTACGCAGAAACAGGCACCCATTCTCCCCAGCTTTTGTACGAGAATGTTTCTCCTGAAATGCAAGCATTCATTGAAGGCCTTTCCGAAGAACAGTGGAAGCCCCCTCAGGAAATTTACGAGTTCTACCAGACGCTGACGGTGCTTTCCACAAAGCTTTGCGACCGTCAGAAGAAGGCTTTGCCCTTGGATACTATGGAACGCGTCAACGCCCGCATGAAGATGACGAAGTTCACCCAAGGAATGCAGACTTTGAACAACCTGCTGAACGCTGAAAAAATCCAGATTGATGCCTTTGCCGATCAAGTTGTCCGCAGCAAGTCACAGCTGATTATGTTCCAGGCAGCGCTTTCTGACGAGCAAGTTTTAGTTGCACAAGCAGCACCGAATCCCCAGCCGGCCATGAGCGCGCCAACCCCGGTTACACAGCAAACGGCACCCACCATGAGTGCGCCTGCTCCGCATCCGGGATCGGCTAATAGCGCGCCGGAGCCGCCTCCCGAAAGTTTCAATGAGGAGCCCCCTGAAGGATTCGGAGACGAACCGCCGCCAGGCTTTGACGAAGAACCGCCTGAAGAAGCCTATTCCTTTGACGATGGTGGTTTCGGCAACGACGATGAGGGCTTCTAGGCCACGCTGCAAATCACAAGGCCCGCGAACTGGACGCAAAAAGAGTTTTAAAACGAGGAAATCATGTTAAGTATCAAGAATCTTAAGGCAAGTATTGAAGACGGCACCCAAATCCTTAAGGGTATCAACTTGGAAGTAAAGCCCGGCGAAGTCCACGCCATCATGGGCCCTAACGGAAGCGGCAAGAGCACCCTTTCCAAGGTCATTGCAGGCCACCCCGCCTACACCGTGAACGATGGTGTCGTTGAACTTGACGGCAAGAACCTCTTGGATATGGAAATCTGCGAACGCGCCAACTCCGGTCTGTTCATCAGCACCCAGTACCCCACCGAAATTCCCGGCGTAAACAACGTGGAATTTTTGAAGATGGCGCTGAACTCCAAGCGTAACTTCCTGGGACTGCCAGAAATGAGCGACGCCGACTTCAAGAACCTTTGCGAAGAAAAGATGCAGCTTTTGGAAATGGACGACCGTTACCGTGACCGTGGCGTCAACGAAGGATACTCCGGCGGCGAAAAGAAACGTAACGAAATCCTCCAGATGGCTATTCTCGACCCTAAGGTTTCCTTCTTGGACGAAACCGACTCCGGCCTGGACATTGATGCGCTCCGCATTGTGGCAAACGGCATCAACCATATCATGAGTCCCGAAAAGGCAGTGATTCTCGTGACCCATTACCAGCGCTTGCTGGACTACATCAAGCCCACCTACGTTCACGTGCTGCGCCACGGTAAGATTATTCTGAGCGGTGGTCCGGAACTGGCCTTGAAGCTTGAAGAACAGGGCTACGACTGGATCGAAGAAAAGTAATTGAGGCAGTCATGAGCTATATGAATTCTGAATTAGCACAGGCCGCCCAGGCACGCATCAATGCCCTTGGCATGCCCAAGCGCAACAACGAGCTGTGGAGTTTCTTCCCGGTCAACAAAATTCCATCTGTAGTGGATGCCGATAGCACCGCTGCTGGTGCCGCAGCCGATAGCGCCGCTGTGGAATGCGCCGACTTCGGCATTGCCGCCGAAACCGACATCGCAGCCCTTCTGCCCATCGCAAAGTCCGCTCCCGCCATGAAGAAAGATTTTGCCGCAGGCGAAACCGAAATGGGCCTCATCAAGAGCCGCGACGACTTCGGCCACAGCATTTTCAACATCGGGAAAAACGCCAAGGTTTCCCTGGAAATTCTAGACAACAAGGTGGAGCACGAAATTGCCGCCGAGCGCTTCGACATTAACGTAGAAGAAGGCGCCGAGCTGGAAATATTCTTTGCCAACCCCGCAAACGAATTGCCCCTGCAATTCCGCCATTTCGCGATTAAGCAGGCTGCCAATTCTACGGTTCACTTTTCCAACATCCTGCAGGACGCAGGCATCGGACGCATCAGCATCGACGTGGACCTGAACGGCGAAGGCGCCAACTTCGATTACCGCTCCTTGTCTGTGCTAAAGGGAAACGCCAGCAAGCACCAGCGCCTGACCATCCGTCATAACGCACCCAACACCGTAAGCTCCCAGTTCGCCCGCAACCTGCTGGACGAAAAGTCCTACGTCAGCTACGACGGCAGCGTCATCGTGGGTAACGGATGCAGCCAGGTGAACTCCAGCCAGCTGGTGAATTCCATCCTCCTGGGTGACGAATCCAGCGTTTCCGTAAAGCCGGTGCTGAAGATTTACCACGACGACGTGGAATGTACCCACGGCAACACCTGCGGTGAACTTGACGCCGACCAGATGTTCTATCTGACCAGCCGAGGCATCCCCGCCGAAACCGCCAAGAAAATGCTCATGAAGTCCTTCGCCAAGGAGCTGTTCCTGCCCCTGAACGATGGCCCCGCCAAGAAGCGTCTGCTGCAGGTTCTGGCAAGCTTGTAAGACATAAGCCTACAAAAACGCCCCAGGGAATTGTAAACCCTGGGGTATTTATATAAAATCTCTGTGCTGGCAGGTGATTCAGCAGTTATGCGTTCTAAAGTTCCTGCTTGGTCTTTTGTTTATTTCTGCAGTGCAGCCAGCTGAGCCTTGAGGGCGGCATTTTCCGCCATAAGGCGTTGATTGTCAGCATCCTTTGCGACGAGGTCGGCATCCTTTCGTGCTAATCGCGCCTTGAGGTTGCGATTTTCACGTTCGCGGGCACGGCGTACGTCACCGGCGCTGACAAAGCCAAGCCTTTCTCCTAAACTCTTGAATGCCATGTTCAACCTCTCTAGTGCTTTTTCGGTGATGTACTCCCCCAAATATAACTTTATTTTTTTAACCAAGGTAGTCCCCTTCGTATTGTCCATTTTCTTGAACAGGGGCTCCATTGCAATCAACACTTTCGAATAGGCCTTTGCATCGAAGGCATATTTCATGGTCATAAGTCCAATGGCCGCCTCGACTGATTCGCTCTGCCTTAAAAGATTATCGTTAAACTGTTTCAAATCCACGAAGGCGCATTCAAAAGGCAGTTCCCTCCCTTCAAAATCCCCATGAGGCTGTTTACGAAATTCTGCGAGAGGATCCCAGCTATCGGTGCCGTTATAAATGATGATAGCCTTGGTTGGCAACCATTTGAACGTTGTGTTAGACTTGTCCACCATCACATTGAAAGCGTAACGGAAGGTTTGTTCCAGGACATTTACCTTGTGTTCTGATTTGTGTTCCAGCAGGATGCCAAAATAAAAAGGTTCACCGGTATTTGTTGTTGCCTTGAACGCAATGTCAGCTTCGCCACGTTCATCTACATTATCGTAGCGTTCAGAGATTTCCTCCAGTGTATCAAGGTTTACATTGTTCAAAATCCGCTTTACACTTCCGGAGCCTTTGGATAACGTGCGCAGCATGGCTCGTGCATTGGCGGGATCGCTATAGACGTACTTGAAGAATCCATCGTGATTACGCTTTGTTCTCTTTTTATTCATTCATTTTCTTTGTTCTGTTCGTCGGGGCTAATTGCTCGGCGAAATGACGAGGACACGTCATTCACATATATACACGCTTTTTTCGCTTGGAATGCGCCCCTGAAAATGAAATTTTTTGAAATCCTGGCGCCTCCGGAGGATAATTTTCAAAAATAGGGCTGATTTACGGGAAAAACTGCTTTTTTATAGACCAGTTTCCCGTAATTTATTAGGTTGTTTGTGATATTTTTGTGGTTAGGGCTAATTTTTCCATGGCAACATGGCCAAAAGTGGAGCCAAAACAATGAAAATGCCGGCAAAAAGTGGCCGAATGGGGCTGTTTTTTTATTTCAGCCCGAATTTTGCAATAGTTTGTCTGTAAAATTACGGGAAAAACTAATCAAAAAACATCACTTTTCCCGTAATTTGGACATTTTCAGGCCAAAGATCTCCTTTTGCGCCTCTCAAGCCCGGGATAACATGTGGGAGGAGGCTAGGATAAAAAAATGCCCCAGGAGTTGAAAATACCCTGGGGTTTTGTTACAAGGCCTTGCTTCGCTAGGCCATGGCTAAGATAGCGCAGTGCGCCTCCTTAGTTAGAGGGCGCAAGGCGCCTACGCTCATGCTCGGACGTATAGACAAACAAGTTTGTCTATACGTCACTCGCTATCGCTTTAGTGGCACACAGTGCACAACAGTTCGGCTCACCTATACAGAAATGCAAGCATTTCTGTGCAGGATTCGCCTCCTAGTTGTCCTGGAGACAACGCACCGAGCGTCCGCTGCCCTTGTCGTTGTAGTTGACGCTCGCGACGTAGTCGTTGATGTACAGGCTGTAGGCGCGGTTGCTATCGTACTCCGTAGAAGACCAAAAGCTGGTGTAGTCGTCCAAATCGTCGAACTTCTCGCTGCGGCTGTAGTAGTTGCCAGCAGGGAGAGCGGAAAAGCCGAACTTGTCCGACCCATTTTCCCAACTGCCCGCGCGCAGATTTTGGTATCTCTCATCTTGAGAGGAGCCCGCTGCAGCCAGGAGACTTTCAAGTTCCTCCTTACTGGGCAAGCGCCAGCCACTGGGACAAGCCATCTTTGCAGCCTCCCAGGTGTACAGGCGACCGTATTTTTTGCAGTTGGCAGGGTCATTGTCGTAGCACCAGCTATCTTTTGTTCCATAATTCAAGTTCTCAGCCATCCATGTCTTGCCATCGGGCATCTTCACTGTCTCGTAGGTCTTACCATCACGAGCATCGGTTATTTTATCCCCGTTAGAGTCCCGGAAACAACGCACCGAGCCTCCGCCGTCCTTGACGTAGAAATTGACGTTCGCGCGGCTGTCGACGATGTCCAGGCTGTAGGCGTAGTAGTATCTATCGCGCTCCGTAGAAGCCCAAAAGCTGGTGACGTTGCCCAAATCGTGGAACTTCCTGTAGTCGCTGCGGTAGTCGCCAGCAGGGAGAGCGGAAAAGCCGAACTTGTCCGACCCATTTTCCCAACTGCGTGCGCGTAGATTTAGGGATCTTTCATCACCAGAGGTGCCCACTGCAGACAGGAGACTTTCAAGATCTTCCTTACTGGGCAAGCGCCAGCCTGCAGGGCAAGCCTTTTTCGCTGCTCCCCAGGTGTACAGGCGACCGTATTTTTTGCAGTTGGCAGGGTCATTGTCGTAGCACCAGCTATCTTTTGTTCCATAATTCAAGTTCTCAGCCATCCATGTCTTGCCATCGGGCATCTTCACGGTCTTGTACGTTTTTCCATCGCGGGAATCTTTTAAAGTTCCGCTCGGTGGCTGCGCCTCCGAGCGCTGCGAGGACACTTCGTCCCCCTCGTTGGAGTCATTGGCTCTGTCATCACGAATTTCTTCCTCAGTTTTCGAATTGCTTGCAGACTTCTTTATGCAACGGACCGAGAAGCCGTTTTTCTTTAAGGCGAACTTTATGTTTCCCTGAAAGAAATCGTCCGAATTCGAGCTTAGTACCCAATCGAAAGCACGAGAATCATCGCCTTCGGAGGAAGACCAAAGGTAGGCCGTTTCTCCCAGAAACTTGTATGCATTCTTGATACGGTCGCCGGCGGCCTGGCCCGAAAAGCCAAAACGATCATCGTATTCAAGTGCGCCTTCAACGGACATATCAAAGGTTCGCCCCTTCAAAACGGAGCCGGCGTTCCCTTCCCCAACCTTGGACTCCACAAAGGATTTCAGTTCAGAAAAGTCTGAATTGTTGGGTAGCGACCAACCATCCGGGCAGGCATCCATTGCCGCATCCCAAGTGTACAGGCGGCCCATGCGTTTACAATTGCTTTCCTTGTTATCGTAGCACTTGCTCTCGCTGGTCTCATAATTCAAATTCTCGGCCATCCAAGTCTGATTACCGATTTCAACAGTCTTGTAGGTTTTACCGTCGCGGGAATCCTTAAGGGTTCCCGCCATGGTACATACGACTAGAGTGCATACAAGTATTAAGAATTTTCTCATGTTCTAACCTTACGAGGAAATTTTCTCGGTAGTTACAAGGCTTTGCTTCGCTAAGCCTTGGCTAGGCTTTCCACATTCGGTGGATGCCTAGTTAGAGGGCGCCAAGGCGCCTACGCTCATGCTCGGACATATAGACAAACAAGTTTGTCTATGCGTCACTCGCTATCGCTTTAGTGGCACACAGTGCACAACAGTTCGGCTCACCTATACAGAAATGCAAGCATTTCTGTGCAGGATTCGCCTCCTAGTTGTCCTGGAGACAACGCACCGAGTACTCGTCGCTCAGGTCGTAGGCGTAGTCGTCGACGTCCGCGCGGTATGCGGTGAGGTTCAGGCTGTAGGCGTGGTAGCTATCGTACTCCGTAGAAGTCCAAAAGCGGGTGCTGCCGCCCAAATCGTAGAACTTCTCGCTGTTGTGGCTGTAGCCAGCAGGGAGAGCGGAAAAGCCGAACATGTCCAACCCATCTTCCCAACTGCGTGCACGTAGTCTTATTCCTTCCGCAATATCCAGGAGTCTTCCAAACTCATCCCTGCTAGGCAAGCGCCAGCCTGCAGGGCAAGCCTTTTTCGCTGCTTCCCAGGTGTACAGGCGACCGTATTTTTTGCAGTTGGCAGGGTCATTGTCGTAGCACCAGCTATCTTTTGTTCCATAATTCAAGTTCTCAGCCATCCATGTCTTGCCATCGGGCATCTTCACGGTCTTGTACGTTTTTCCATCGCGGGAATCTTTTAAAGTTCCGCTCGGTGGCTGCGCCTTGGAGGAGTCCTGGAGACAACGCACCGAGTAACCGTAGTACTTGGCGCGGTAGTTGACGCCCGCGCCGCCGTCGTAGATGCTCAGGCTGTAGGCGTCGAAGCTATTGCGCTCCGTAGAAGACCAAAAGTAGGTGTGGTCGCCCAAATCGCTGAACTCCTTGTGGATGCTGTAGTAGTTGCCAGCAGGGAGAGCGGAAAAGCCGAACTTGTCCAACCCATTATCCCAACTGCGTGCACGTAGATTTGGAGAGCGTTCTGCCTCAGAGGTGTCCACGGCAAACTGGAGAATTTCAAGATCCTCCTCACTGGGCAAGCTCCAGCCAGCAGGGCATGCTTTTTTCGCATCATCCCAGGTGTACAAACGACCATATTTTTTGCAATTGCCTTCCTTGTTATCGTAGCAATAGCTCTCGCTGGTCTTGTAATTCAGGTTTTCAGCCATCCAGACTTGGTCGCCAATCTTCACGGTCTTGTACGTTTTTCCATCGCGGGAATCTTTTAAAGTTCCGCTCGATGGCTGCGCCTTGGAGCGCTGCGAGGACACTTCGTCCCCCTCGTTAGAGTCCTGGAGACAACGCACCGAGTAGCCGTAATTCTTAAAATTGTTGTCGACGCTCGCGTAGCCGTCGCTGATGTTCAGGTAGTAGGCAGCGGAGCTACCGCCCTTCGTAGAAGACCAAAAGTGGGTGTGGTAGCGCAAACTGCTGAACTCCTCGATGTGGCTTTTGTATCTGCCAGCAGGGAGAGCGGAAAAGCCGAACTCGTCCGACCCATATTCCCAACTGCGTGCGCGTAGATTTAGAGAGCGTTCTGCCTTAGAGGTGCCCACGGTAGACTGGAGAATTTCAAGTTCCTTCTTACTGGGCAAGTGCCAGCCTGCAGGGCATGCATTCATTGCTGCCACCCAGGTGTACAGGCGACCGTATTTTTTGCAGTTGGCAGGGTCATTGTCGTAGCA